>JAFNZB010000091.1 GCA_017383055.1 Burkholderiaceae bacterium
GTGCTCGATCAGGGGCGTTGTGTGGAAGTGGGATTGACCAAGGACTTGTTTACGAATCCCCAAACACCGTACCTCAAGCGGTTATTGGCGACGACCTTCACGGATTGATTGCCAGAAACCAAAAATTAAGGCCTTCGAGGAGATCCTTCGAAGGCCTTTGTATAAGTGCAGTCAATTATTGAATGAATGCACCGAAGACTTCAGCAATGGCCGTTTCGATTTCAGCACGAGCTGCCTTGAAAGAGCCTTGAACCATGTCCTTGCCGCCACCGCGACCGTTCAAGCGTTGATTGAGCGTTTTGCTTGCTTCACGCAAACGCGCATCGTCCCATGCGATCACGTAGTTGTAGACCACTGTACCGTCGGCAGCCGCAGCCGGTGCCAAAAGTGCCGTCACTTGAGCCTTCTTGGATTCAGCCACTTGCGTAGCAAAAAGCTTCAATTCAAAAGGCGTCAAGCCTTCTTCAAAGAGCGTCAAGATCGTTTGATCGGCAGGCAACATCGTCGTTTTCATTTCGAAGTAACGTTGATTCATTTGGGCAATGCGTTCGTCGCGTGCGACCAACGTTTGAAGCGTCTTTTCAACGGCAGCGGCCACTTCATCGGGCTTGATCGACAAAAGGCGAGAAGCTTTGATCACTTCATCGTGCTTTTTCGTGAAGTCGCGCAAAGCTCGATCACCACAAACGAATTCAATGCGGGTACCGCCACGATGCTTGGATGCGGAGAGCACCTTGATGATGCCCACTTCTTGCGTGGACTTCACGTGCGTGCCGCAGCATGCGCAGCAGTCAGCCGTGGGGATGTTGACGATACGGACTTTGCCTGTGAGTTCCTTTTTGCTTCGGAAACCCATGGCTGCGCGCTCCTCGGCAGACGGAAACGAAATGTCGACAGCGATATCGGCCTTGATCATGTCGTTGGCGGCCTTTTCCATGGCTTTGACATCGTCGTCGGTCATCGGACCGTCCATATCGATCGTGATGGCATCGTCATGCATGTGGAAGCCTACGTTTTCATAACCAAAGGCATGATTAATCACACCCGAGAGGACGTGTTCGCCCGTGTGGTTTTGCATGTTGTCGTAGCGACGCTCCCAATCCAAAACACCGTGCACCGTTGCGCCGACTTCCAATGCTTTGTCCGTGAAATGAATAATCACACCGTTTTGACGACGCACGTCCGAGACTTTGGCTTCACCCAAAGTGCCCAAGTCCGCCGGTTGACCGCCGCCTTCGGGGTAGAAAGCCGTGTTGTCCAAAACAACTTCAAAGCCTTTTTTCCCTTCCGTGCAAGCAACGACCGTTGCATCGAATTCACGAAGGTAGGGATTGGTGTAAAAAAGCTCGTTCATCTCACTCATTTCGTGTACCTAACCATTCAATTGTGATTTAGAAAAAACAATTTTCAAAGCTTACTCGCTTTGCGGAGGATAGACAATCCTGACAATTGCGGAGACAGAATCATCGAATATGCACTCCTGATGATGCTTGGGACGTTTTTTCGTCTGAAAAGACGAAAAATCAGTCCTTTCCATTCCAAAACGGAAAACGATTGGTTTTGGTTTAGGCAAAGTTGCTTACAAAACTAAGGTGTTTACACCATGAAGTCATTGATAGGTGATTGCGTGAGTGATGATTGCGTTCTAGATTTATCGTAAGTCAGTTTTTCTAGTAGACCGATCACTGACGAATGTCCTTTAAATCCAATTGATCAGGAAGACTCTTATGTTGAAGAAATTGATTCCCTATGCAGTCGTCGCCACGATGGCATTGGCCGGTTCCAGCTCTGCGTTGGCCGCCAAGCAGACGTTCGTGACGATCGGCACCGGTGGTATCACAGGTGTGTATTACCCGACGGGTGGTGCAATTGCAAAGGTGATCAATGAGCAGCGTAAGGTCTACAACATCAAAGCTAGCGTTGAGAGCACCGGTGGCAGTAAGTTCAACATCAATGCCATTGCCGCTCGCGATTTGGACTTCGGTATTGCACAAGCCGATACTCAATACATGGCCTATAACGGTAAGGGTCCTTGGGAAGGTAAGCCCGTTGCCAAACTTCGCGCCGTGTTTGCTTTAGCACCTGAGGCCGTGACGTTTGTGGCGGCTGAAGATGCCAACATCAAGACGCTTGCCGATGTGAAGGGTAAGGTCATCAATTTGGGCGATCCGGGTTCCGGTAACCGTATCAATGCATTGGACATCTTCCGTGTCGCAGGCATTGCGCCGGGTAAAGATTTCCGTGATGAAAAGATTAAACCCGCTGACGCTCCTCGCATGTTACAAGACGGTCGTATCGACGGTTTCTTCTACACCTTGGGTCACCCCAATGGCAACATCAAAGAGGCAACAGCCGGTCGTCGTAAGTGTCGAATCGTTGCGATCGACGGCATGGAAAAATTGCTCGCCGACGCTCCGTACTATTCGATGACGACGATCGATATGAGCCAGTATCCGGACGCTGTCAACGCCAAGGAAAACGTGAAAACGATTGGCATGTTGGCAACGTTGGTCACCTCGGCCGATACGCCTGAAGATGTGGTCTATGCCATCACCAAGGAAGTGATGAGCAATTTGGATACCTTCAAGAAACTTCATCCGGCCTTGGCTTCGATCACGAAAGAATCGATGCTTGAAGGCTTGACGGCTCCGATCCATCCGGGCGCCATGAAGTATTACAAAGAAGCCGGCTTGATCAAGTAAGCCACACTGTCAAAATTCACATACGTTTCACCGTTGCCTTGGCAAGGCCCATTGATTGGGTCGCCAGGCTTCGGTGTAACTGTCAGAAGATGTTAGGGATATTTTTAAGATGACAGACAGCAGTAAAAAGATGGTTGACTTGCCCGATACGATGCTCACGAAAAAAGATGAAGACATCGTCGGTGAATATCGCGAAGAAGTCACCCATGGGGATCGTGGGATCAAAGGCGATAAAACGGGCTTATCGAAAAAGTTGACGTTCATCGTGGCCTTGGCTTGGGCACTTTTTCAAATGTCGACAGCCAGTTGGCTCCTTTTAGACACGCTTTACGTGAAAGCCTATCACTTGGCTTTTGCCTTGGCGCTCGTCTTTTTGAATTTGCCGACGTTGAAGTCGAACACGACGCTTTCGGGGCGTTGGGACTTGCGTATTTTGTTAGCCATGAAGCGTGTCACTCTGGTTGACTGGTTCTTAGGGCTCTTAGCCGTCGTTTCAGCACTTTACATCGTGATCGATTACGCAGGCATTTCGGAACGTCCGGGGCAACCGATCGGTCGAGATTTGATTTTTGGCGTGATGTTGATCGCTCTTTTGTTAGAAGGCGTACGACGTGTGTCGAGTCCGGCTTTGCCTGTGATTTGCGGCCTTTTCATGGCTTATGTGTTCTTGGGTCCCTATTTGCCCGATGCGATTGCTTTTAAAGGTGCAACGCTTTCTCGTTTCATTTCTCAAATCACGATGGATACGCAAGGCATCTACGGGGTGCCTTTACACGTGTCGGCGACGGTCGTTTTCTTATTTGTGCTTTTCGGGACGATGCTCGATCGTGCAGGAGGCGGTGCCTTCTTTACCCGTATCGCCATTTCCGGTCTCGGTCAATATCGAGGCGGTGCCGCGAAAGCTGCCGTCGTGAGTTCGGCATTTTCGGGCATGGTTTCGGGCTCTTCCATTGCAAACGTCGTGACAACAGGGACGTTTACGATTCCGTTGATGAAGCGTTTGGGCTATCCTGGGACCAAAGCGGCTGCCATTGAAGTGGCTTCAAGCGTAAACGGTCAATTGGCGCCGCCTGTGATGGGCGCTGCCGCTTTCATCATCGCCGAATACGTCAATGTGCCGTATGTCGAAGTGGCCAAAGCAGCAGCGATCCCTGCATTTGCTTCTTACATTGCGCTTTTGTGGATCACCCACATTGAGGCTTGTAAGTTAGGTTTGAAGGGTTTGCCAAAATCCGAATTGCCGCGGTTTTTAGTCGAACTCAAAAATGGGTTACATTTTTTATTGCCGCTCATCATGCTTGTTTATGAGTTGGTCTTCTTGCAACACTCTGCAGAACTGTCGGTCCTTCGTGCTATTTTGGTGTTGGCTGTCATCATGGTGTTGCAACCCGTGGCGATTGCTCGTGTTCGTCATGAATCGATGAAAGACGCCTTCGTCAAA
>JAFNZB010000092.1 GCA_017383055.1 Burkholderiaceae bacterium
GGGGTCGGAACGAGCTTTGTCGCAGCCGCTTTGGCTTACCGTTTATCGGTCAGTAACGTTCGGGTATTGGCGGTCAATGCCAATCCCGGTGCTTTCTCGCTTGATCAATCATTCAATCTCCCGATGGATCTGACGGACAATTGGATCACCGATATTTTGTCTGGGTGTTCCGTTTTTTCCCATCGTTATCGATATAACGAATTGTTGGATGTGTTGCCCGCCGGTGTTGACGGCTCGGTGACGCCGATCGATTGGGATCGTGCGATTGAGACCTTGCTACGCGAAGCCGATGGCCATTATGACTATCTGGTCGTGGATGCCGGCGTGATGGATTCACCTCAAGCGGCCGCTTTTCGAGCCAAGGTGTCGATCATCATCGACGTGATGGAAGCCGAAGCCAACAGCTTGATGCGTTTGATCCGTCACCGACCGAGCAATCAAAATGAGTATTACTTATTCAATAAAGTTTGGCCTTTAAGTCGAACGCAAAGTGACGTTAGCGCATTCATTCAACGTTATTCGCAATTTGTTAAACGATTGGTTCCGTTGTCCGTGCCGTATGACGAGTACGCATTGCAATCGAGTTTGTATAAACAACCGATCACGCAGTCGATGTTTTTCTCTGAAAGTGCCGAGCAACTCAATCACATCACGACGTGGATCAAGCTGAAACTTTTGTGATTGATTAGGTCATGTTGGGTTGGTCATTGATCCGAACAATCGGATCATATTTACAACAAAAATGGTCCGGATGGCGTATTCGCCGTCTGGGTCTTTTGCGTTGCCTGCTCAATTTGGCTTTGACCGTCCTAGCCTGGTGTTTTTTGCCGTTGGAAAGTGTGCGTTGGCGTACGATTCGTGAGCGTAAAGAAGTCTATTTCCCTCACATCGATTTCCAGCGTTTGCGTCCTTTGGATGCGGTCCGCATGGCGATTCAAGCGGCTTTTTTACTTTTCTACATCCCTCGAAGCGAGCGAGCCCCGAGTTTTTATTCCCGATTTGTCGAGGCCGTTCGTTCGGTCATGATTCGAATCGAAAAAGCAATCTTCAATCCGTTTGTCGTGTTGGGCCAAGGTCATACGGACCGCTACACCCAACAATTGCATGAATTGGGTGAGGGCAAGCGCACCTTTTTGCCCGCACGATTGAAGGTTATCGTTTTATTTTTGTTTGCCGTTGCCGCTGCCAGCCTTTGTGCACTGTGTGTGACACAACCCCTAGATATCACCAACCAATTGATCTTTTTGGTTGTGATGTGGATATTGGCGCTGTTGCTCAAGAAGATCCGCTCGCATTTGACTTTGATGCTTCTTTGCGTGATCTCCACCATTGTTTCGAGCCGTTATCTTTGGTGGCGCTATAGCTCTACACTCAACGATGATTCGAGTTTGACGCTCTTTTTTAGTCTTTTGCTTGTGCTCTCCGAGACCTACGCCTTTGTCGTGATGGTCTTGAGTTACTTCCAAATCTGTTGGGTTTTGGATCGTAAGCCATATCCCTTGCCCCAAGACAAGTCATTGTGGCCACATGTCGACATCTTCATCCCGTCTTATAACGAGCCGCTTGAAGTGGTCAAACCCACGGTGTACGGCGCGATGGACATGGACTGGCCTAAAGAAAAGCTTCACGTTTACATTTTGGATGATGGTAATCGTGATGACTTCCAAGCGTTTGCCGAGACGGTGGGCGTGGGCTATATCCGTCGAGAAAAACACAATCATGCCAAGGCGGGCAACATCAATCATGCGATGACCAAGACGAGCGGGGAATTCGTGGCGATCTTTGACTGCGACCACGTCCCGACGCGCTCCTTCTTACAGATGACGATGGGTTGGTTCGTTAAGGATAAGAAGATCGGCTTGGTTCAAACACCGCACCATTTCTATTCCGAAGACCCCTTTGAGCGCAATTTGCCGGGCACTAAGGCCATGCCTTTTGAAAATGCGCTTTTCCACGATTACATCCAAAAGGGTAACGACACGTGGAATGCCACGATGTTCTGCGGGTCTTGTGCCATCATGCGTCGAGTGGCTTTGGATGAGGTCGGCGGCATTGCCGTTGAAACGGTGACCGAAGACGCCCATACGTCTTTGCGTTTGAATCGTCGCGGGTGGACGAGTGCTTTTATTGCGATACCGCTCGCAGCCGGTCTTTCCACCGAGTCGCTTTCAGCCCACGTCGGTCAACGCATCCGTTGGGCACGAGGCATGGTGCAAATTTTCCGCTTGGACTGTCCGCTCATCGGTAAAGGCTTGAGCCTTGCGCAACGGTTGTGTTTCATGAATGCCATGATCCACTTCTTGCATGGGCTACCTCGCATGATTTTCTTGCTTGCGCCGTTGCCTTATATGTTTGCGGACATTTACGTGATCATGGCCACGGCACCGGCCATTTTCGCCTTTGTGCTGCCGCACATGATTCACTCGACGATGACCAATCAAGTGATGCATCGGGGTTATCGTTATCCGTTCTTGGGTGCGGTCTATGAAACGGTTTTGTCGTGGTACATCTTTTTGCCGACCTTGGTTGCATTGATCATGCCGCATAAGGGCAAATTCAATGTGACGGTCAAAGGCGGTACGATCGAAAAGCGCTATTTGGACTGGGATATCTCGACGCCCTATCTGGTTTTGATCGGCTTGAACGTGCTCGGTTTGATTGTGGGTTTTGCTCGGACCCTGATGGGCAATCGTCCCGATTGGGAATACATGAGTTTGGCGATCAACACCGGTTGGATCCTTTATAACTTGGTGGTGTTGGGCGCTTCGATGGCAGTGGCCGTTGAAAGCATCCAAGCTCGAAAATACCCGCGTGTGGCCGTTTCGATCCCGGTGTCGGTTGTTGCACGCGGCGGCTATCAATTACGAGGACGCCTGACGGACTATTCCCAAAAGGGCGCCAGTGTGAAATTGGATTCGGCGATGAGTCAGGCCGATTTCAAAGTCGGAGACACAATCCATTTGGTCTTTGACTACAACGGTTTGAAACGAGCCTTTCCGGCCATCATTCGACGTGTCGGTCGAGATGCGATGTTGGGTTTGGAAATGGCTGAGATGAGTTGGCAAGACGAACGTGATTTCAATCGATGCACGTTCTGTCGTACCGATACGTGGAGTCTGGAAAACCGAAACGGTTCGGATGTTTCGTTGTGGGCAGGCTTTATGACGTTATGTCGTTTGGGTGTTTTGGGTTATCGATCGATGATCGACTTTTCGCCTAAGCGATTGAAAGGATTTTTTTCCATGTTAGCGGCCGGTTTGAATTGGTTGATTAGTTTTTGGCCGCGCATTCCCAATGATGGGAAGCGATGATTGAGGGTTATTGCGTTATGAGCGGATCTTTTAAATTAAAAACGTTGTTGGCAACGATGTCGTCAGTTGTGGCTGTCGCCACGGCTGTAGCAGCGCCGATCGATCGAATGGAGATCAATGAGGTCAGTCCGACCTATCGAACCAACATCGTGCCGTCGCAGACGAAAAATTTCCAATTGCTGAGTTTGATTCCCGGCGGTCGTGCGGGCGATATGCGCATGACAGGGATGAACAATCGTCACTATTTCAACTTTTCCGTTCGACGCGATGAGATCGTCTCCGATGCGTCCATCGTGCTGACCTACACGCCCTCGCCCTCGCTCATTCCGGTGTGGTCGCAGTTGAACGTTTACATGAACGGTCAAGTTCAAGAGTCGCTGGCGATCGGCAAAGATGAAGTCGGCAAACTCGTCACCAAGCGCATCAAGCTCAATCCCAAGGTGATCAAAGACAGTAACCAGATCGAATTGGAATTTGTCGGCAGTTACGCTCAGACGTGTGCCTCGCCCATGAGCGATACGTTGTGGTTGTCCGTCGATGAGCAAAGCTTCTTGCAATTGAACGTGCAAAAGATTCGAGTGGCCAACGAGCTCTCGTTCTTCCCGTTGCCGTTCGTGGACACGAATGCCACGCGAGAAACGGTGGTGCCCTTCGTGTTCCCGAAGAGTCCGGATAACCTCGGCAAGCAAGCCGCCGGTGTGTTGGCTTCTTGGATGGGTGGCAAGAGCGCTTGGCGCGGCAGCCACTTCCCGGCCTATTTCGACCAATTACCGGGCGAAGGCCACTTTGTCGTATTCGTGACGAATGACGAAC
>JAFNZB010000093.1 GCA_017383055.1 Burkholderiaceae bacterium
GTCGGCTTCCGAGACTTGGACGGCTTTCAATTGTTCGATCGCACCACGATTGAGTTCCTCAATGTAGCGCGCGAAGTCGCCGTTCTTGGGTTCCAATTTGGTGGGGTCGAATGTGGGCATCAGTTGACCTCCTGAGCAATTTTGGCAACGAGCGCTTGAGCGATTTGTTCTTTACTGGCGCGAGCCAAAGGCGTGGCTTGGTCACGTTCGACAAAAACGACCGTATTGCTGTCTTGCCCCAATGCGTCTTGAACGAGATTGGCAACGATCAACGGCACGCGCTTGCGGTAGACCTTGGCGCGAGCGTTATCGATCAAGTTGTCAGTTTCAGCGGCAAAGCCCACACAATAGGGGGCGTTTTCAAGAGCGGCGACACTGGCCAAAATGTCCGGATTTTCTTCAAAGATGAGTTCCGGCGTGTCCGTATAGCCTTTCTTGATCTTACGGGTGGCGGGGTTGGCGATACGCCAATCGGCCACGGCAGCGACCGAGATGAAGACTTCATGACGAGAGACTTCATTCATGACGGCGCGATACATGTCATAAGCGGTCGTGACATCGATGCGACGAACACCGGCGGGCGTCTTCAAAGACGTACGACCGGCCACAAGCGTGACTTCAGCGCCCGCCATCGCGCAAGCCTTGGCGATGGCAAAGCCTTGCTTGCCGGAAGATAAATTCGTGATGCCGCGAACCGGATCGATGGGTTCGAACGTTGGTCCCGCGGTGATTAACACGCGGCAGCGATCCAACACGCGCGGCGTAAAAGCGCCTTCCAACAATTCAAGGATTTCTTCAGGTTCGAGCATGCGACCGCTACCCTTGTCGCCACAGGCTTGTTCACCCGCGGCCGGTCCCAAGATGATCGCCCCGTCTTTGACTAGTTGAGCGATGTTGCGTTGGGTGGCGGGGTTTTGCCACATGTTGATATTCATAGCAGGAGCAAAAGCCACGGGACAGCGACGAGCCAAAATGGCGGCGCTCATCACATCATCGGCGATGCCTTGATCGGCTTTGGCCAAAATGTTAGCGGTGGCCGGTGCGATCAAGAAAAGGGCGGCGTCACGCGTGGCGTCGATATGAGGGATCGTGTGATCGGGATCTTCCCAGTCGCTCGTAATGACTTCTTTTGCACCCAAAGCCTTGAAGGTGAGCGGGGTGACAAAGCGCTGAGCGCTTTCGGTCATGATGACGGAAACGACGGCGCCTTTTTTCGTCAAAAGACGCAACAACTCGCAGCTTTTATATGCTGCGATCGAACCCGTGACACCCAAAACAATCTTTTGTCCGGTCAACATAGGATGGCTTACTCCTTGTGAGCAGGCTTCATGAAGCTTTCCAAAATCATCAAGGCGGCACCGCCCACGATGGCCATGTCGGCAACGTTAAAGGCCGGCCAATGCCAATGCTGATAATGGAAGTCTAAGAAATCGATGACATACCCATAAATTATACGGTCAAAGAGATTGCCGATTGCGCCGCCCATGATGAGCGCCAAGGCCAAACAAAAGAGCGTTTCGCGGGTATGTTTATAAATGAGGTAAGAGCACACGGCGACGGCTATGACGGCAATCGCCGAGAAAAGGACGACTTGCCAGCCACCGCTCGTGGCTAAGAAAGAGAAGGCGGCGCCATAGTTATAGACCAACACGAGATTGAAAAAGCTCGTGATCTCCAGGCGCTCGCCATAATAAAAAGAGGAGAGCACGATCGACTTCGTGACGAAGTCGATCGCAAAAACGATCAATGCGAGTGCGAACCAGGGCAACATCGCTTTGATGGAGGACGGTGTCGCACTCATCGATCGGATCCCTCAATTAAGCGAAACGGCGGGCTTCGCCTTCGCCGAAGAGGTTTTCGGCACAACGTGCGCAAAGCGTCGGATGTTCGGCAACCGTACCCACCGTCGGGTGATAGTGCCAGCAACGTTCGCACTTTTGAGCTTCAGCAACCTTGGCCGTGATCGCACGTTCGCCCTTAGCAAGCGTTGCGCGGCTCGTGATCATCACGAAGCGCAATTCATCGCCCAAGGAAGCGAGCAAGTCGTATTCTTCACCGTCGCAGACGATGTCGACTTCGGCTTGCAAGGAAGAACCCATTTGACCGGCAGAGCGCAAGTCTTCGATGACCTTTTGCACGTCGGTACGCGTAGCGCGGATCTTTTCCCACTTAGCGAGCAAGCATTCGGCGTCAGCCATTTCCGGAAGGTCGAAGAACTCTTCCGTGAAGATCGTGACGGACTTGCCCGGTTCGAAGATGGCGAATGCTTCTTCGGCCGTGAAGGAGAGGATCGGAGCCATCAAGCGCAAGTAAGCGGCCGTGATGTACCAAAGTGCCGTTTGAGCGGAGCGACGAGCGTGGCCCGTAGCAGCCGTCGTGTAGAGGCGGTCCTTCAACACGTCGAGGTAGAAGCTACCCAAGTCTTCGGAAGCGAAGGATTGGAGCTTGGAGACGATCGGGTGGAATTCATTGTCGTTGTAAAGAGCAATGACTTCCTTTTGCAATTGAGCCACGCGAGCGATAGCCCAACGGTCGAGTTCGATCATGTCTTCGAAAGCAACGGCATCCTTAGCGATGTCGAAGTCGCTCGTGTTAGCGAGCAAGAAGCGCAACGTGTTACGGATACGGCGATAGCTGTCGGTGACGTGCTTAACGATCGTCTTACCGAAGCTGATTTCACCCGTGTAGTCCGTGGAGGCCATCCACAAGCGCAAGATTTCTGCGCCGTAGGTCTTCGTGGCGTCGTCCAACTTGACCGTGTTGCCCAAGCTCTTACTCATCTTGCGGCCTTGTTCGTCAACCGTGAAGCCGTGCGTCAAGAGGCCCTTGTACGGTGCGCGACCGTCGAGCATAGCGCCGATCAACAAGGAGGAGTGGAACCAACCGCGGTGTTGGTCGGAACCTTCCAAGTAGAGGTCAGCCGGCCAGCCGAGCTTGTCCTTGTGGCTGCCGCGCATCACGGTGGCGTGCGTGGAACCGGAGTCGAACCAAACGTCAAGGATGTCGGTCGTCTTGACGTAATCCTTGGCCTCTTCAGCGCTCATGAAATCTTCAGCCGTGGCTTGCGTCCACGTTTCGATACCGCCTTGTTCAACCTTTTGAGCCACGAGTTCCATGAATTCGAGCGTCTTCGGGTGCAATTCGCCCGTCACGCGGTGCGTGAAGTAGGGCAACGGAACACCCCAGTTGCGTTGGCGAGAGATACACCAGTCCGGACGATTGGCGATCATGGCGTGCAAGCGGTTGTAACCCCAGCTCGGGTAGAACTTCGTTGCGTCAACGCCTTCCAAAGCGATTTCACGCAAGCTCTTTTCTTGTTCCGTACCGATAGCGGGCTTGGAGTCGGCGTCGCTGTGGTCCATGCGAACGAACCATTGGCTCGTGGCGCGATAGATGAGCGGCGTCTTGTGGCGCCAGCAGTGCATGTAGCTGTGGACTTGCTTGGAGTAGTTCAAGAGCACACCGGCCTTTTGCATCGTTTCGCAAATGACGGGGTTAGCCTTCCAAATGTGCAAGCCACCAAAGAGCGGCAACGTTTCAGCGTAAACGCCGTTGCCCATCACCGGGTTCAAGATTTCGTCGTTGGTGATACCGTTCTTTTTGCAAACAGCAAAGTCTTCCGTACCGTAGGCCGGAGCGGCGTGAACGATACCCGTACCGGCCGTTGCGTCGACGTAGTCAGCCAAGAAAACGGGGCTGAAACGGTCGTAAGCCGGTTCGAATTGAGAAAGCGGATGCTTGAAGCGGATGTGATCGAATGCTTCGCCCTTGACCGTAGCGACAACTTCACCCGTCATGCCGTAGCGCTTCAATGCGTCTTCAGCGAGCTTATCGCAGAGGATCAAGAAGCGGTCTTCGCAGCGAATCAATGCGTAGTCCAATTCTGGGTGCATGTTCAATGCTTGGTTGGACGGGATCGTCCACGGGGTCGTCGTCCAGATGACCGTGTAGACGGGCATATCGAGCTTGACGCCGTAGAAAGCTTCGACCTTGTCGTGGTCTTCTGCAGACAACGGGAAGGCAACGTCGATCACCGGACCTTCGATGTCCTTGTATTCGACTTCGGCTTCAGCCAATGCGGATTGGCAGTCGAAGCACCAGTTCACCGGCTTCAAACCGCGATAGACGTAGCCCTTCTTCATCAAGTCGGCCAACACGCGGATTTGCGTGGCTTCCGTGTCATAGCGCAACGTCAAGTAAGGATCGGCCCAGTCGCCCAACACGCCCAAACGCATGAAGCTCGTGCGTTGCTTAGCCATTTGTTCCTTGGCGTAAGCACGAGCCTTGGATTGAAGTTCAACGATCGGAAGGTTCTTACCGTAGAGCTTTTCGATTTGGATTTCGATCGGCATGCCGTGGCAGTCCCAACCCGGCACGTACGGGGTGTCGTAGCCCATGAGCGTGCGGGACTTCAAAATGATGTCCTTCAAAATCTTGTTTGCGCCGTGACCCAAGTGGAGGTCACCGTTAGCGTACGGAGGACCGTCGTGCAAAATGAACGTCTTCTTGCCCTTACGAGCTTGACGGATCACGCCATAGATATCCTTTTGTTGCCATTCTTCGATCCAAGCCGGTTCGCGTGCGGGCAAGTTGCCGCGCATCGGGAACGGCGTATCGGGCAGGTTAAGCGGATACTTTTTCGATTCTTCTTGAGTAGCTTTTGCCATCTCGGTTCTCCTTGGTCCCCTCGGACTCTTCAAGGTCAGTCAAACAAATCCCGTATCAGAAACGATCGGGCGGTAATTCGGTAATGGGATCGTCAGATACGGCTAAGCCAAGGATCTGACGAGCTTTTTGGGCGTCGGCGTTGATAGCCGTTTTCAATTCATCGAGGTTGGCGAATTTTTGGTTGTCGCGCAATTTTTCAATGAATTCGATACGAGCCAATTGGCCGTAGCAGTCGCCGCTGTAGTCGAAGATGTGTGTCTCCAACAAATATTTTTTCGGTTGGCCTTCGGTCACCGTCGGTCGAGATGTGACCGTAGCAACGCCCGCTAAGCAGTACGGAGCCAAGCCGTGTACGAAAACGGCATACACACCGCGAACGGCGGGTTCGCCGTATTTGTCGACGGGGATGCAATCCATGTTGATCGTCGGGAAGCCTAATTTGCGACCCAATTGTTGACCGTGGATGATGCGACCCGTGACGTGATAGTGGTGTCCCAAAAGTTGAGTGACTTCGAACATGTCGTTGTCGGCCAACGCTTGGCGCAAACGCGTGCTCGAAATACGTTCGCCACCGTGAAAGAGTGTGGGCGTGATTTCGACCTCAAAGCCGAGTTCCTTACCCAATTCGATCAAAGTGTCGACGTTGCCGGCGCTCTTGGCGCCGAAATGGAAATCTTCACCGACCGTGACCCAACGGGCGTGCAAGCCTTCGACCAAAATTTCTTGGGCAAATTGACGCGGCGTCATCGATGCGAGACGCTCGTTGAAATTCAAGAAGAAGATGCGTTGGATGCCGCATGCACCGATATCGAGTACGCGGTCACGCATGTTGATCACACGCGGAAGATTGGCGCCGTCTTTGGAGAAGAATTCTTTGGGATGCGGTTCGAAAGTAACCGCACACGGCAAGAGCCCACGGATGTCTGCCGCATGAACGGTTTGTTCAAGCAGGGCTTGGTGACCGCGGTGCACACCATCGAAATTGCCGATGGCAACGGCA
>JAFNZB010000094.1 GCA_017383055.1 Burkholderiaceae bacterium
CAAGCAAGGCGCTTGCGGGGTCACCGCGATGATCCATGCCCATCATGTCGACTTCATCCAACAAGAAAAGCGGATTGCGAACGCCGGCCTTGGTCACGCTTTGGATGATCTTGCCCGGCAACGAACCGATGTAGGTGCGACGGTGACCGCGGATCTCGGCTTCGTCACGCACGCCACCCAAGGCCATGCGAACGAACTTACGACCCGTGGCACGAGCGATCGATTCGCCCAAACTCGTCTTACCGACACCCGGAGCGCCCACCAAACAAAGGATCGGCCCCTTTAACTTATCAACGCGCGATTGAACGGCCAAGTATTCAAGGATGCGTTCCTTGACCTTGTCCAAACCGTAGTGATCGGCTTCGAGAATGTCGCTTGCGCCTTGGATGTCTTTACTGACCTTGCTCTTTTTCTTCCACGGAAGATCGAGCAACGTGTCCAAATAGCCGCGAACCACCGTGGCTTCGGCCGACATCGGCGGCATCATCTTCAATTTCTTAAGTTCGGCTTCGGCCTTTTCGCGAGCTTCTTTCGACAAACCGGCTGCTGCGATTCGTGCAGCCAACTGTTCGATGTCATTTTGCTCGTCGCTATTACCCAATTCCTTTTGGATTGCCTTGATCTGTTCGTTCAAGAAGTATTCGCGTTGGTTTTTGTCCATTTGCTTCTTGACGCGTTGTTGGATCTTTTCTTCGATTTGAATGTTGTCCATCAACTCCGTGATACGGGCCAAGACCATTTCGGCACGCAATTGGATATCGGCTTCTTCAAGAATGACTTGACGCTTGAAGGCCGGGATGTCCAAATAAGAGCTCACCGTGTCCAAAGCTTCTTCAAAGTTGGCCTTGTTACGGATGTTTTGCGTCATACCCTTGGGGATGGCGTTATTGACGGACGCAAAGTTGGAGAACGCCGTGTTCAAAGCGTGCTTCCAAGCTTCCATTTGGGCTTCGTTGTCATTGTTGGTCGTAGCAATCGGCGTGACCATCGCTTGAAGATACTCACCCGTATCCGTCATGCTTTCGACCTTGGCGCGATAAAGACCGTTCACCAAGAGTTTGACCGTACCGTCATCCAAAGCGATGCGTTGCAAGACCTTGGCAACGACGCCAACCGCATAGAGATCGCTCTCGACGGGCTTATTGGTACCGGGTTCTTTCTGCGTCAAAACAAAGATCGTGTCAGTGATCTTGGCTGCGTCCAACGCGGCCAAAGACATCGGGCGACCTGCAAAGATGGGCGAAATCGCGCCCGGGAAGATCACCATGTCGCGAAGCGGCAATACCGGCAAGACCGATTGTTCAATTTTCTTTTTCATCGACTTCTTTTCTTCTTAACTATCAACAGTCAATACGTGGGGACGAAAAGGGAGAATTTCAAGTCCCGACGTTTTCGCTTGTCTTTCGAGTTTAGTAAAAGCGTTCTGATACAAAGGAAAAATTGTTTATCCATTTGTATCGGCAAGCTGATAGGCCACGCGAAGTTCACCTTTTTTGAACTTCACCGACTCGACTTTAATGCCTGTCAACTCACGAGTATTCTGTACGTGCGTCCCGCCACACGGGTACGCTTTAATGTCACCCCAGGTGACCGTGCGAAGGCCGTTCGTGTCCGTGACACGAATTTCGAGCGCTTCTTCGATCCAAGCGTCGACTAAACGCTCGATCGCTTCTTTTTCTGGAACAACCGCCTCTTCTTTGTCCTTGACGCCGATAACACGGCATTGTCCCGGTTGATGGCTGCCTTTGGTGGCGTGCCACCCCATCGTTTCGATCGCCGCACCGATCAAGTGACCGGCCGAATGCAATCGCGAGTGCAACTGGCGGATACCCGAATCGACCGAGAGCGTGACCGGTCCTAAATCGATCGTACGATCGACAAGATGGACGACACCGGCTTCGCTTCGAACGACTTTTAAGACGCGGGCTTCACCGATGTACCCCACATCGGACGGCTGACCGCCTCCTTGCACATGAAAGAGGGTTCGATCGAGGATCACCCCGATCGAGCCGTCTTCAAGCGTGACGCACTCAAGCACCGTTGCTTCGGACTTCATGGCATCCGTCTTTAAGTACTCCAATGTCGTCATCGCTGATCTCCTTTGATTTAGCGGTATTCGGGCTTTTCACCCTTGGTGATCACCGCTTCGTCGACGATCACTTCCGTGACGTTCTCAAGGCTCGGAACTTCAAACATCACGTCCGTCAAGATCCCTTCGACGATGCTACGAAGACCGCGCGCACCCGTCTTGCGGGCGATCGCCTTCTTCGCAATGGCGCTCAATGCCGCATCGGTCACCGTGAGCTTCACGTCTTCCATGGCAAAAAGCGCTTGGTATTGTTTGATCAAGGCATTTTTCGGCGCCGTCAAAATGGCGGTCAATGCCTCTTCATTTAATTCTTCAAGCGTGGCGATCACAGGCAAGCGACCGACAAGCTCAGGAATCAAACCGTACTTCACCAAGTCAGCCGGTTCGACTTGAGCGAAAAGCTCCGTCAAACTCTTTTGCTTGGTGCTCTTTAATTGCGCACCGAAACCGATTCCGGCACGTTCCCCGCGACGTTGGACGATCTTTTCCAAACCGTCGAACGCACCACCACAAATAAAGAGGATGTTGGTGGTATCGACGCTCGTCATGGCCTTGCCCGGGTTCTTACGACCTCCTTGTTGAGGCAAATTCGCAACCGTGCCTTCGACCAACTTCAAAAGGGCTTGTTGAACGCCTTCGCCGGAAACGTCACGGGTGATCGACGGGTTTTCGCTCTTACGAGCGATCTTGTCGAGTTCGTCCAAGTAGATAATGCCGCGTTGAGCTTTTTCCACGTCACCGTCGGCAGCTTGCAAAAGCTTCAAAACGACGTTTTCGACGTCTTCACCGACGTAGCCGGCTTCGGTCAAGGTCGTTGCGTCCGCAATCGCAAACGGCACGTCCAACATACGAGCCAAGGTTTGAGCAAAAAGCGTCTTACCCGAACCCGTCGGACCGATCAAAAGAATGTTGCTCTTGGCCAATTCCACGTCTTCGGTCTTGGCATCCAAATGACGCAAACGCTTGAAGTGGTTGTAAACGGCCACGGCCAACGTGCGCTTGGCTTTCGTTTGACCGATCACGTATTGATCGAGCTTTTCAAAGATCTCTTGCGGTTTCGGCAAGGGTTTGACTTCTTGCACGGCGGGTTGCTCGTCATCGGCCTTTTGGGTGGCCGGTGTCGTGCCTTGCATGCTTTCCAAAGCCATCTTTGCGCAGTCCGAGCAGATGCTCACGCCATTGGCGGTGACCATGTGTTCGACTTCACTTTCGGCGCGACCACAGAAGGCACAACGAACTTTTTTCTCAAACATTTCGATCCCTTTTTTCGGGGTTAAATAAGACGAAAAGAGGGAAGTCCGTGAAGACTCCCCTTTTTCTTAACGATCAAAAGCGATTTAAATCAAGCGCTTAGAGCGTTTCGCCACGCTTAACGAAGATTTCATCGATCAAGCCGTATTCCTTGGCTTGCAACGGATTCATGAAATAGTCACGATCCGTGTCGCGCGTGATCGTCTCAATGGACTGACCCGTACGTTCGGCCAAGATCTCATTCAAGCTGCGTTTCAAATCGAGGATTTCGCGAGCTTGAATCTCGATGTCGCTAGCCATCCCTTGAGAGCCACCGGAGGGTTGGTGGATCATGATGCGGGAGTTGGGCAAAGCGTAACGCTTGCCCTTGGCACCGGCGGCGAGCAAGAAAGCGCCCATGCTGGCGGCCATGCCGACACAGATGGTGCTCACTTGGGGCTTGATGAATTGCATCGTATCGTAGATGCCAAGACCGGCATAAACGCTACCGCCCGGGCTGTTGATGTAGAGCGAAATGTCCTTATCGGGATCTTCGCTTTCCAAGAACAGTAATTGGGCAATGACCAAATTGGCGCTTTCCATCGTCACAGGGCCCGTCAAGAAGACGACGCGATCGCGCAACATGCGAGAGAAGATATCAAACGCACGTTCACCGCGGCCGCTTTGCTCGACAACGGTCGGAACCAAATTAGCTTGAAAGTCCATTACCCAATTCCCCTAATCGTTTAAAGATGACTCAAATTATTGAGCACCCATGAGCTTGTCGAATTCGACAACTTCGTCCGTCGTCTTAGCGTTAGCCAATGCCCATTCCGTGATCTTGTTTTCCAAGACGTAGGCGTTAGCGTCAGCCATGCGGCGTGCGTCTTGAGCGAACCAAGACTTCACTTCAGCCGGATCTTCGTAGCTGGCAGCCAAGTCTTCGATGTGAGCTTGAACTTCAGCTTCCGTCGGAGCCAAACCGGCCTTTTCGACCAAGGCGTTCACGACGAGACCCAAGCGAACGCGACGTTCAGCTTGATCCTTGAACATTTCAGCCGGGAACGGGTTCTTGGAAACGTCCATACCGCGAGCCTTCATGTTTTGTGCGAAAGCGTCAGCCAACGTCTTTTGTTCGTCAGCAACCAAAGCCTTCGGGAGGTCGAACTTGCAAACGTCGTTCAAAGCGTTCATGACGCCGTCCTTCGTTTGTTGCGTGATGCGAGCCTTGACTTCGCGCTTCAAGTTAGCAGCGATTTCTTCGCGCATCTTTTCAACGCCTTCGATACCCAAGCTCTTAGCGAACTCTTCGTCGATAGCCGGCAACACAGCGTTTTCAACCTTCGTCAATTCCACGTCGAATTCGACCGTCTTACCGGCCAAGTGTTCAACGTAGTCAGCCGGGAACGTCATTTCGAACGTCTTCTTCTCGCCCGTCTTCATGCCTTCAACGGCCTTTTCGAAGTCAGCCAACATTTGGCCTGCGCCCAACACGAACGGGAAGTCGTTAGCGGAACCGCCTTCAAACGGCGTACCGTCCAACTTACCGACGAAGTTGATCGTCACGCGCTTTTCAGCAGCGGCAACACCTTCAGCTTCAACTTCGAACGTTGCACGTTGCTTTTGCATGATTTCGAGCGTCTTAGCGACTTCAGCGTCCGTCACTTCGCAGGAGAAACGCTTCAATTCGACGTCAGCCAAAACCGGCACTTCAACTTCCGGGAACACTTCAACCGTTGCGACGAATTCGAGGTCAGCACCTTCCTTGAATTCACCCTTCGGTTCGATGTTCGGCATACCGCAGACGTTCAACTTGCTGGCTTCCAAAGCAGCTTCGTAAGCCTTACCGATCAAGTTGTTCAAAACGTCCATGTGAGCTTGTGCGCCGTACATTTCACGGACCATAGCCATCGGAACGTGGCCCTTACGGAAACCGTGAGCCTTAGCCGTCTTGGCCTTAGCCTTCAAGAATTGGTCCATACCGGCCTTCAATTCAGCGGCGGAAACCACCAAGTCAAGGGTGCGCTCCAAGGAGCTCTTTTCGATTTGCTTTTCAGTCATTTTATTTTCTACATCCAAGCGCCCGATTTACAAAGAAATTCGGGCAAACAAAAAACACGAGAATCATGCTTACGCATCACTCTCATTCATAAAATTCGGATACAAAATCCCCTAGGGAATTCGTATAGAACGCTTGATTATATCCTCAAGGTGCAAAAAATGCATAAAAAACAAGGGATTTTTGCACAAAATGATGGGGTTAAGAGACAATTCACGCACTAGATGAGCTAACAAAGTTAAAGTTCAACTTTAACTAAAAGAGAAAGAGGACCCTTTCGGATCCTCTTTGACGCGAGATTAATGGCTAAAGATTAGAGGCGCTTGAGCAAGATTTCGCGAGCAACGTCACCGGTGACGTTCTTAGCTTCACCCAAATGCACGCCACGAGCGTTTAAGCGACGAGCGACTGCATCGGCCGTTTCAACGCCCAAGCCCTTGTCAGAAAGTCGCGTGGCAAGGCCCAA
>JAFNZB010000008.1 GCA_017383055.1 Burkholderiaceae bacterium
GCAAAACGGTGGCGGTGCCTGCGTTGGAGTGATCGATCGTCGTCAAGTAAAGGAACTGGGCACCGGCGACCGCCAAGATGCAATAAAAAAGCATCGAGACCATGGTCTTTTGATCGACCAACATGGCTTTCACGCGCGGTGCCTCACGAACAAAACACATCGCAAGCAACAGGCCGCCTGCGAGCAACATGCGCCAAGCCGTGAGCCACAAAGGCTCAACCGCGTTGTGATCAAAAATGTACTGACAACACACGCCCGAGAAACCCCAAAAGATACCGCCCGCGAGCGTGCAAAGCATCCCTCGAACAAAGTGCTTTTCACTTGCCATGGAAATGGCCATCCTTTCCCAAAAATACTTGACAGACTGAGGGTCGAAAACCCTCAAGAAAAATCCAATTTTGCCATAATGTTTAGGTTCTATCGAAAGAAAGTCTCAGCTCGAAAAGTTATGTTGGAAACGATCACGAAAACGGTACAACGCGACATGGCGGGCGCTACGCCCAAAGCCCGTCGCACCATGCAGATGGCCGGTCACGCAAGCGACGCCCTTTACCTCGCCCAAGCGGCCAAACTCTCCCGAAGCGAAGGGGCTCGTTTGGTCCTTTTGTGCGAAAACGCCATGGACGCCTTCCGACTCAAAGAGGAGATGCAATACTTTGAACCCTCTTTGTCGATCGAATACTTCCCCGACTGGGAAACGCTCCCCTATGACCTTTTAAGTCCCCACCAAGACTTGGTGAGCGATCGATTGGAGATTTTGAATCGTTTGGTGCACGGCCAATCGTTGGACGTCTTGTTGGTGACGCCCACGACCGCCGCTCAACGCATCGCCCCGCCCGCATACCTGAAAGCGCGTGTCTTTTTCTTTAGCGTGGGTGAAGCGCTCGACCGAGACGATCTTCGTGCAAGCCTTGTCACGGCCGGCTACGAGCACGTGAGCCAAGTCGTGGCTCCGGGCGAATTCTCCGTTCGCGGGGGCTTAGTGGACATCTTCCCCATGGGCGCCACTTCCCCCTTCCGACTTGACTTCATGGACGATGAGATCGACACGATCCGCATGTTCGATCCCGATACGCAGCGCTCGTTGGAAAAAGTCGATTCCATCCGCATCCTCCCCGGTCGTGAAGTCCCGGTGGACCAAGACTCCGTCATGGCGTTTCGTGCCCGCTGGCGTGAGACCTTTACGGGCGATCCTGCCAAATGCCTTATCTATAAAGACATCGGCAATGGCGTGATCGACGCTGGGATCGAATACTATTTGCCGCTTTTCTTTGAAGAGACGGCCACGCTCATCGATTACTTAGATGAGAAGACCCGCATCGTCATGATCGGCGATTTGAACGCCTCTTTGACGCGCTTTTTGCACGAAACCGAAGGTCGCTATAACTTCTTGAAAGCCGACAACGAGCGCCCCGTGTTGCCCGTTTCCGCCCTTTATCAATCGGCCGATGACTTTTTCGTGTCATTGAAGCGCTTCGTGCGTTTCCAATTCAAAACGAGTCAGATCCCGTTTGCCTTTGACGTGCAGATCGATCGCAAGGCCAATGACGCAACGCTCAAGCTCAAGCACTTCTTGGATCACGAACGCATTGCCAAGCACCGCGTGTTGGTGAGTGCATCGTCCGTGGGTCGACGAGAAACGATGGCGCAATTGTTCGAGCGCCACGGCCTTCAAGTCCCCTATTGCGATTCGTTTGAAGAATTCGTGACCGGCAACGACGCCGTTGCCTTGACCGTGACGCCCTTGTATCAGGGCTTTACGCACGAAAACCTCACGATCGTCACGGAAACCGAGCTTTATGCTCATACGCCCAAGCGTCACCATCGTCGACAAGAACGCACCACGAACGTCGACACGATGATCCGTGACTTGGCAGAACTCAAGATCGGCGACCCCGTCGTGCATTTGACGCACGGGATCGGTCGTTACGCGGGTTTAGAAACCATCAAGACCGCCACGGGCGATGAAGAATTCTTGCGCTTGGATTACGCCAAGGACGCCAAACTCTTTGTGCCCGTGTCGCAATTGCAATTGATTTCCCGCTACTCAGGGTCGGATGCCGAACACGCCCCGCTTCACCATTTGGGTAAGAACGATTGGGATAAGGCAAAGAAAAAGGCGGCAGAGAAGGTGCGAGATACCGCAGCTGAACTTCTCAATCTTTACGCCCTGCGTGAAAAGACCTTGGGTCACGCCTTTGAATTCTCCAAAGTGGACTACGAAGCCTTTGCCGAAAGCTTCCCCTTTGATGAAACGCCCGACCAACAAGCCGCGATCGAAGCCGTGTTGGATGACATGCGAAGTGACCGCCCGATGGATCGTTTGGTTTGCGGTGACGTGGGCTTTGGTAAGACCGAAGTCGCTTTGCGTGCTGCCTTTGCGGCCGTGATGGGTGGCAAGCAAGTGGCGATTTTGTGTCCCACGACCCTTTTGGCTGAACAACACGCACAGACCTTTAAGGATCGCTTTGCCAATTGGCCCGTGACGGTCGCGGAACTCTCTCGCTTCCGCAGCGCCCGTCAAACCACGCAAACGATCGACGGCTTGAATAAAGGCACGATCGACATTGTCGTGGGCACGCACAAGCTTTTATCCGACAAGGTGCAATTTGCCCGATTGGGTTTGATCATCATCGACGAAGAACATCGATTTGGCGTGCGTCAAAAGGAAGAGTTGAAGAAACTTCGTGCTCAAGTCGACGTTTTGACGTTGACCGCCACGCCGATCCCGCGCACGTTGGCGATGAGTTTGGAAGGCATTCGTGAGTTTTCTGTGATCGCGACGGCCCCCGAGCGTCGTTTAGCCATTAAGACCTTCGTTCGTAAGGAAACGAACGATCTCATCCGTGAAGCCGTCCTTCGTGAATTAAAGCGTGGCGGTCAGGTCTATTTCTTGCACAACGACGTTGCATCGATCGAAAACCGCCGAGAACAATTGGCGGCCTTGATCCCGGAAGCCCGCATCGTGATCGCTCACGGTCAGATGGGCGAGCGTGAATTGGAAGCCGTGATGCGTGACTTCTATCAGCAACGCTTCAACGTCCTTTTGTGCACGACGATCATTGAAACGGGTATCGACGTGCCGACGGCCAACACGATTCTCATCCACCGAGCCGACAAGTTCGGGCTTGCTCAATTGCACCAATTGCGAGGCCGCGTGGGCCGAAGCCACCACCAAGCCTATGCGTACATGTTGACGCCGGGCAAGGACGCGATGACCAACAATGCCGAAAAGCGCCTTGAGGCCATCCAAAATTTGGAAGACTTGGGGAGCGGTTTCTACCTCTCGATGCATGACTTGGAAATCCGCGGTGCGGGTGAAGTCTTGGGTGAACACCAATCGGGCGAAATCGAAGCCGTGGGTTACGATCTTTATAACCAAATGCTCAAACGTGCCGTGAAAAGCATGCGTAAGGGCGAGACGATCGACTTGGACGAACCTTTCCAAGCGATGGCTGAAATCAATTTGCATGCACCGGCACTCTTGCCCGCAGACTACGTAAGCGACGTCCACCAACGCTTGTCCTTCTATAAGGAATTGGCAAGCTGCGAAACGTTCCATGCGATCGAAGCCGTGCGAGAAACGTTGGGCGATCGCTACGGGAAACTGCCCGAAGCCGCCAACACGTTGATCGAAACGCACCGACTTCGCCTTTACTGCGAAGCGATCGGCATCTCGCGCATCGAGGCTACAGACTCCGTTTTTGTGATCAGCTTCATTGAAAAGCCGCATTTTGAACCGATGCGTTTGATCGAGATGCTTCAAAAGAGCCGCAACATGCGCATGATCTCGGGCACGAAACTCAAGATCGACTTCTCAACGGAAACGATCGATGCCCGCTTATCGTACCTTCGCGGCATCATGAAAAAGCTCGACGGAGGCAAAGCTGAATGACAACGCTCGTGATCGTCAGTGCCAAGCCCACGGACTTCGGCTTTTTGCCTTCCGAATGGTGCGTGGTGAAAGAGACCGACCGCTCGGCCTCTGTGGAATTGAAGTCAATCGACTGGGAAGTCCTCTCCCCGATTCTGGAAGCCAACCGTTGTGATGCGGCTGCCTTTGCCGTGCGACCGTGCTTATCCGACATAAAGCTCGTTGCCATGGACATGGACGCCACCACGATTCGAAACGAAACGTTGGACGAGATGGCCGATTTAGCGGGCGTGGGCTCTGAGGTCAAAGCCATCACGGAAAAAGCGATGCGAGGTGAACTCGATTACGAAGCAAGCCTTCGGGCTCGAGTGGCCACGATGAAGAGGCTCCCCGCCTCGCTTTATGAAGACGTCATCCGTGAGCGACTTCAAGTACAACCGCAGATCGAAACGTGGCTTGCCGCCTTGGATGCCAACGGCATCGACCGGATCCTCATTTCCGGGGGCTTTCAACCCGTGGTCGATCACTTTGTCGAAAAATTGGGTTATCAGGCCGGTTTTGCCAACCGCATGACGATCAAAGAGGGTCGCTTTACGGGTGAACTCGAAGGCGAACTGGTGGACAGTCACTACAAGGCAAAACGCTTGAAAGCCCGCGCCCAATCCCTTGGGATCGCGATGTCTCAGACGATCGCGATCGGCGACGGCGCCAATGATATTCCGATGTTGACCGCCGCCGGCATCGGCGTGGGTTACCACCCCAAACCCACCGTGATCGATCACGCGGACATCGTCTTGCGTCACACGGGCTATGAAACACTTTCTTTATTTTTTAAACCGTAATTCGTTTTTATGCTTAAAAAACTTTTTGGCTTTGACGCCGCCAAGCATTCCGTCAAAACGGAAGTGCTCGCCGGTATCACCACCTTTTTGACGATGGCCTACATCTTGGCCGTGAACCCCTCCATCATGGGCGTGACCGGCATGGATAAGGGCGCTCTCTTTACGTCCACGGCCTTGGTTTCTGCTTTGGCCTGTATCCTCATGGCCCTTTATGCCAAGTTGCCGATCGCCTTGGCTCCGGGCATGGGTTTGAATGCGTTCTTTGCATTCGTCGTCTGTTTGGCGATGGGTTACTCCTGGCAAATGGCTCTGACGGCCGTTTTCTTGGAAGGTTTGATCTTCATTTTCTTGACGATCACGAACCTTCGTGAAAAGTTGCTCGAAGCGTTGCCCCTTTGCGTGAAAAACGCCATTGGCCCGGCTATCGGTCTTTTCATTGCGTTCCTTGGCATGCAAAACGCCGGTCTCATCGTGAAAAACGACGCGACGATGGTCGCCTTGGGTGATATGACGGCAGCAACCCCCTTGCTTTGCTTGATCGGCCTTTGCATCACGGCCGCGTTGATAATCAAGGGCATGAACGGTGCGTTGCTTTGGGGCATGTTGATCACGACGTTATTGGGTATCCCCATGGGCGTGACCAACATCGGTGGCATCGTGAGCGCTCCGCCTTCGATGGAATCGATCTGCTTTGCCTTGCAATTCGATCAAATCTTCACCGTTGACATGGCGATCATCGTCTTCACACTCCTTTTCATGGACATGTTCGATACGATCGGTACGCTCTTCGGTGTCGCACAAAATGCAAAGATGGTGGACGCCAACGGTAACGTCCCCTGGATCCGCAAAGCGATGATGGTCGACGCTTGCGCCACGACGGCCGGTGCCTTGTTGGGTAACTGCACGGTCACGGCTTACATGGAAAGTGCTTCGGGCGTGACGGCAGGCGGCCGTACGGGTCTTACCGCCATGACCACCGGCATTTGCTTTATCGCTGCACTCTTTATGGCACCGCTTTTCCTCTCGATCCCGACCGCAGCCACCGGTTTGGCATTGATCCTCGTGGGCGTCATGATGATGACTTCGGTCACGCAACTCGACTTTTTGGACTACACCAACGCCGTGCCGTCCTTCATGTGCATCGCATTCATGGTCTTGAGTTGCAGCATCAGTAACGGCATCGTGATGGGTCTTCTCTCCTACGTGTTGATCCACATCGCTTGCGGTCGATTCTCCAAACTCACGATCGGCAACTTCATCTTGGCTGCGATCTTCTCCTTGAAGTTCGTGATTTAAGCCGACTGACACGAAACAAACAGGGCAACTTCTCGATTTAGAAGTTGCCCTTTTTTGTTAGGTTTCCGAAAC
>JAFNZB010000095.1 GCA_017383055.1 Burkholderiaceae bacterium
AACCGTCGTCGTTACGAAGGCTCATCATGCGCTCAACATAACGAGCGATCGTATCGATTTCCAAATTGACCCAATCTTGCGGCTTCAAGTGCTTTAACGTCGTCACTTCCACCGTGTGCGGAATCAAATTGATGGAAACGCGCGTACCGGCAGGGGTGTCTTGCACCTCATTAATCGTCAAGGACACGCCATTGACCGTGATCGAACCTTTATAAGCCAAATACGGACTCAACTTCATCGGCGCACGAACCACCAAGTGCCAACTTTCTGCCTTGGGTTCCATCACTTCGACTTGACCGACACCGTCAACGTGACCGCTAACAATATGACCGTCCAAACGATCGCCTACACGTAAGGCCTTTTCCAAATTCACCGGGCCCCACGTATCCAAACCCGTCGTTTTCGACAAACTTTCGGCGGAAACTTCGATTTGGAAAGTCGTCCCCTCAATCGCTACGACCGTCATGCACGCGCCATTGACAGCGATCGAATCACCGATCTTCACATCTTCAAGACCCAAAGTCGGCGCATCAATCGTTAAACGGACGCCATCACCCAACTTCTCGGGTTCGCGCACTTTGCCCATGGCTTGAATGATTCCAGTAAACATGTCTTTATTACCTTTTCGTCAAAATAATCTTCAAATCGGCACCGACTCGCTCAAACGAGCGGACATGCCACGAACGCACGCCCCCTAAAGACGTCAGCTTCGCAATATCGAACGCCCCGCGTCCGGCACCTAAAATTTTCGGGGCCATATAGACCACCAATTCGTCAACCAAGTCGGCATCGAGGAACGCCCCGTTCAACACGGCACCGGCTTCCAAATGCACATCATTGATTTCGCGTCGACCCAACTCATCCAAGAGCGCACTCAAATCCACCTTTCCGCCATCAGACGGTAATGACACAACTTCTGCGCCCAATTCACGCAATTTTTGTGCTTTTTGAGTTTGATCGTCACACGTTACGATTAACGTTTGTCCTTGCAAGATTTTCGCATCCAACGGCATTTTCAACGTCGAATCCAATACGACCTTGAGTGGTTGTCTCTGAGCGACCACATCCCCCAAACGAACCGTCATTTGTGGATCGTCAGCCAATACCGTCCCGATACCGGTCACGATTGCGCCACTTCGAGCACGATATCGGTGACCGTCTTGCCGAGCCTCGGCACCGGTGATCCATTGGCTCACACCATTGGTCAGGGCAGTTTGTCCATCCAAGCTCATCGCCACTTTCAAACGTACCCAAGGACGCTTTTTCACCATGCGAGTCATGAAACCCGCATTACTCATCCAAGCCTCGTCTTCACACAATCCCACCTCGACCTTGACGCCAGCCTCTTCAAGCATACGAACGCCACGACCGGCAACCAAAGGGTTGGGATCCAAGCAAGCGATCACGACCCGACCGATGCCTTCGTTAATCAGTCGTAAGGCACAAGGCGGAGTACGACCATAGTGAGAGCAGGGTTCAAGCGTTACGTAGGCGGTCGCCCCTTTCAAGTCATTGCCTTTCGCCAAACAATCCTTGACCGCTTGAACTTCAGCGTGATCGTTACCGACGGGCAATGTATGCCCCTGACCAATCACAATGCCGTCACGCACGAGAACGCAACCGACTGCCGGATTCGGCATGGAAATCGGTTGCGCAAGGCGAGCAAGCGCAAGGGCCTGCTGCATATACTGAAAATCCAGTTCGGAAAAACTCATCAAGCTTCTCGAGCCATATCCGCGAATTTCTTCACGTCTTCGAAATTACGATAAACAGAAGCAAAACGCACGTAAGCGATCTTGTCCAAAGCGCGAAGCTCTTGCATCACAAATTCGCCCAAACGATCACTGCGCACTTCACGTTCACCCAATGCGAGCATTTGTTGTTCGATACGGTTCACTGCTTCGTCCACGCGTTCGCGAGAGACCGGGCGCTTACGCAAAGCCAACATCATGGATGCTCGCAATTTACGCTGATCGTATTCACAACGACCGCCACCGCGCTTGATGATCGACGGCATCGACAATTCCACTCGCTCATAGGTCGTGAAACGCTTTTCACATTGCAAACAACGGCGGCGACGACGAATCGTCGTACCGTCTTCGCTCGTGCGAGAATCGATCACTTGCGTCTGTTCGTGTTTACAAAAAGGACAAAACATTCGGCACTCCTTCTACAACCACAACCATTGCACCGACATAAAGAAAAAGCCTGCAACGACCACAAGATATGGTGTTTGCAGGCCGTTTTTCTGATTGTACAACTATCGACCACAATCTGTAGTAGTTAATTTAAAAAAACACGATTATTTGTGCTTTTTTTAGTGTCTAACGTCAAACTTTTAACCAAAAAGTCACCGGTCCGTCATTGATAAGAGCCACTTTCATGTCCGCACCGAATTCACCCGTTTGAGTCATCAAGCCGGATGCCTTAACGTGCTCTACAAAAAGTTCATACAGACGACGCCCTTCATCGGGAGCGGCTGCCGGGGTAAAACTCGGACGAAGCCCCTTTGCCGTATCGGCTGCGAGAGTGAATTGCGAAACGACCAAAACAGAACCGTTCACATCGCTAACGCTCTTATTCATCTTGCCGTTTTCATCGCTGAAAATTCGATAGGCCAACATTTTTTTGGCCAACTTCTCACACGCTTCATTCGTGTCTCCACGCTCGGCGCACACCAATGCCAAAAGGCCCGGCCCAATTTCACCGATTACTTGCCCGTCAACCGTAACGGAAGCTTGTAAAACTCGTTGCAACAAGGCGATCATTTGCGATTATCCTTACGAAAAAGGCCACTTCTTCATTACAAAGAAATGGCCTTGGTTTCTCTAAGAAGAGACTGTCAATTAAGCGACCGTGACCTTAGCCCACTTACGCTTACCGACTTGGATCGTGTAGGTACCGGCCTTGACCTTGAAAGCACGATCGGTCACCTTTTCACCCTCGATACGAACACCGCCTTGGTCGATGTTACGGTTGGCTTCACCCACGGACGGAGCCAAGCCGGCTTCCTTCAAAAGCTTACCCAAACCGATTTCACCTTCAGTAGCGGCAACCGTCACTTCAGGCATGTCGCTGGGAGCAGCGCCGGCACGGAAGCGGTTGTTAAACTCAGCTTCGGCGGCATTGGCGGCTTCTTCGCTATGGAAGCGAGCCACGATTTCCTTAGCCAACAAGACCTTAGCGTCGCGCGGATTACGACCTTCAGCACATTCTTGCTTCAATTGAGCGATGGCTTCATTGCTCTTCATGCTCAAGAGGTCATACCAATTCCACATCAAATCGTCGGAAATAGACATCACCTTACCGAACATGTCATTCGGGGCATCCGTGATACCGACATAGTTATGCTTGGACTTACTCATCTTATTGACGCCGTCCAAACCGACCAACAACGGCATCGTCAAAATGCATTGAGCTTCTTGATCGTATTGACGTTGAAGTTCACGACCGACCAACAAGTTGAAACGTTGATCAGAGCCACCCAATTCCAAGTCAGCTTCCAAAGCCACGCTATCGTAGCCTTGCATCAACGGATAGAGGAGTTCGTGCATGGCGATCGGAGCGTTTTCGGCATAACGCTTGGCAAAATCGTCACGTTCAAGCAAACGAGCCAAGGTATAACGGCTAGCCAACTTGATCATGTCGCTGGCGGTCAACTTGTCACACCACTCGGAGTTGTAGCGAATTTCCGTCTTTTCACGATCGAGGATCAAATAAGCCTGATCCAAGTACGTCTTCGCATTAATTTCGATTTGTTCACGAGAAAGCGGCGGACGAGTCACGTTGCGACCGGAGGGGTCACCAATGGCGGCAGTGAAGTCACCGATCAAGAAAATGACCGTATGGCCCAAATCTTGCAATTGGCGCAACTTATTGAGTACCACCGTATGACCAATGTGGATGTCCGGAGCCGTCGGGTCAAGACCCAACTTGCAACGAAGCGGCACACCCGTAGCCATGGAGCGAGCCAACTTTTGTTCAAATTCGCTTTCGATCAAAAGCGTGTCGACACCACGCTTGATCGTTGCCATCGCGGCCTTAACTTCAGCCGTTACGGGATATTTCTTTTCGTTTTCACTCATCACGTTCTCGATATCAGATTTTTTACAATTTTTTGAAAAGGTAAATCATTTAAAAAACTGAAGTTAAAAGACTTTATCGGTAAAATTAACTCCACATTTTTTAAGCATATCGGCTAATTGTAATCAAACCAAGCTCTAATGTCTGCTCCTAGTATTCTCGCCAAGAATTTGCGTTCGGTTGGGAAGGCCCTTTTATGGCTTTCTCGGACTGCGCTTGAGCAATGGGAACGTTTGATTCACAGTCCCTATCGTCGCGTCTGCCTCGGTGCCGCATTCTCCATTTTGCCAATATCCGTCTCCATCGCCGCGTTCAGCCTTGCACCCGACGATGTCGAAAAGAATCTCCGTGCTTCGCAAAAATTAGTCCAGACGTCCATCCCGATGCCGGCTATCGCCGATCAAATCAACGTGGTCACTACGCATCGACTCGTGGCAACGCACACGACCTATTTGCGTCGCAATGACACCTTGAACGCGATTTTCGCCCGCTTGGACATCGATGACTCAGCTGCTCAACGCTTTATTCGCCAACAAGCCTTGGCTCAAGCGTTGGTATCCCCGCGCGAAGGGGTTTATGTTCAAGCCAAGGTCAGTGCCGACCAACAAATGCAATCCATGAAGATTTTCTTGGAAAGTCGCTCGACCGACCGAGAAGACACCGTGGTAAAAATCGTCAAACGTGGTAAAGGCTTTACGATCAGTTCTGCTCCTTTCCGCTACGAAACGCAGCAAGGAATGGCTACGGGCATCATTAAGACGACTTTGGATGATGCCGCTCGTGAGCATGGTGTCCCCGAAAAAGTCATCGAACAATTCCCGCTGGCTTTTGAACGCTTCTTTAGCCGTGGTAACAAATTGGATGCTGGTGATTCGTTCCGTTTGATCTACGAACGCAAGCTTCTTGACGGCGAATTCGTGCGTACAGGTAAGGTATTGGCCATGGCCATTACCCACAAGGGTCAGTCTCTTGAAACGTTCTGGGCTGAAGACGGCACTCGTGACGGTGGCTACTACAAGCTTGACGGCACCACCAATCAATTGGCCTTTATTCGCGTTCCGGTTGAAGGTGCTCGCGTGACCTCGAGCTTCATGCCGATGCGTCGCCATCCGGTCACGGGCATTTTGCGCCCCCACCAAGGCACCGACTTCGGTGCGCCTAAGGGCAACAAGATCTACGCAGCCGCCGACGGTGTCGTCACTCGTCGTCGATTCAATGAAGGTGGCTTCGGTTACTACATCATGATCACACACGATGAGTCCCGTGTGACGCTTTATGCACACATGTCCAAGATCATGCCGCACATCCAAGTTGGCACTCGTGTGCGTCGCGGTGAGGTCGTGGGCTTGGTCGGCGCAACCGGCTTGGCCACCGGCCCGCACTTGCACTATGAATTGCGCGTGAACGATCGTCAGGTCAATCCGTTAAAGACCCCAATTCCTGACAAGGAAGAGTTGACGACTGAAGAATTGGAAGATTTGTTATCCAACGCTCGCGTATTGACGGCTCGCTTGGCACTTTTGAATCGTTTGCAAACGGCTCAACCGCAACCGGCAACTGAACCGGAAGCCGATTCCGTGCAATTGACCGGTGACGTCGCTCCCGCTTCGGTTAAAAAGAAGAAAGGTTCATGATGCGCCCGACGGTGTACATCGGCTTGATGTCTGGCACAAGCCTTGACGGCGTGGATGCCGTGGCTTGTACGTTCGAACCGCAAACGCAATGTCTCGGACACACTTATGTGGCGTTTGATGAAACGTTGCGTCAATCGCTTCAGGAACTTTTAAAACCCGGCTATGATGAGATCGAACGCAGCGGTCGTATTGCGATTGAGCTTGTTGGCGTCTATGCTCGAGCCGTCAATGATCTTTTAGCCCAAACATCTCTTAGTCCTTCCGACATTGTTGCCATCGGCGTACATGGTCAAACCGTACGTCATTGTCCTGACGACGGCTTCACCGTCCAGCTCAACAACCCAGCGCTATTAGCCGAATTGACCGGCATCGATGTCATTGCCGACTTCCGTAGTCGAGATATGGCTGCAGGTGGCGAAGGGGCTCCGTTGGTGCCGGCATTCCACGCCGCGCTTTTCGGTAGCGACACCGACAATCGTGCAATCGTTAATATCGGTGGCATTGCCAATGTCACGCTCTTACCCGCTGACAGTTCTTGTCCCACTTTGGGTTTTGACTGCGGACCCGGCAACACGTTGCTTGATATTTGGATTCAAGCCCATCAAGGCAAGCGTTTTGATGAGGGTGGCCGTTGGGCACAATCGGGGCAAATCAATGAAACGTTGCTTGCTGCGTTCTTAACCGACGAATACTTTGAGCGTGCCGCTCCGAAGAGTTCCGGTCGTGAATACTTCAATATGGATTGGATTCGTTGCGAGCTCTTTGGTTACCCAAAGATCGATCCGGCCGATGTACAGCGCACGCTTGTGCGTTTGACTGCCCAAACGATTATCGATGCGATTTTGAAAGCTCAAAGCGATACTCGCGCCATTTTTGTATGCGGTGGCGGTGTTTTCAATCCCCTTCTCATGCAAGACCTTCGCAAATTGGCCGGTAACTTACAAGTCGAAAGTACCGCTCATTTGGGTGTTGACCCCATGCAAGTCGAAGCCATGGCTTTTGCATGGTTAGCCTATCGCTTCATCAATAAAAAAGCCGGAAATCTTCC
>JAFNZB010000096.1 GCA_017383055.1 Burkholderiaceae bacterium
GCCGTGACACCGGCTAAACCGTCATAGTTGCCGCCCTCGGGAACACTGTCAGCGTGGCTTCCGGCAACGATAGCCGGCAGCTCGCGATTTTTACCCGGCAAAATCATCCAAAGATTACCAGCCAAATCGTATTCGGTTTCTAAACCCATTGAACTGACGGCTGGCGCATTCCCCATGCGTGAGCGTGGGGTCAAGCCAGCCATCCGCGAAGCGGATTAAAAACAATACAAGAAGTAGCTCAAAATGATATACTCATATCATATTTGTAAGTGAGCTTTCAATGAAGATCTATTCGTCTTATAAAATCAAAATAAAGGGATGCTCGTCCGTTTTTGATGAGACTGTATCCCTTTATCGTAAGGCGGTGGATTTTTTCATTAATGTGATTCTTTCCAGATGGGAAACGGATTTCTCCATTTGTAAAAATCAAAGTGATGTTATTCGTTTGGCGGAGCGACTTTGCCATTCAACCGCCAGACGTCCATTCGTTGATTTTGATTTTTCAAAAGCCTTTTACAAATTTCCTTCGTATCTTCGTCGTGCTGCGATCGCTCAAGCTTTTGGTGATGTTTCGTCCTATCAAACTCGATTGCAACTTTGGCAAAAGCATCGTCAAGGACAAGCCCCTGGAATGCCCCGAGTCGGTCATGTGTTCCCCGCGATGTATCGCGATAATATGTTTCGACGGACTGGACGAGAAACTGCACGTGTGAAGGTCTTCGTTCGTCATACTTGGGACTGGATTGATATCGGCTTAAGAAAGACCGATGTTGATTACATTGCTCGTTACTGTAGTACCAGAAAAGAGTGTGTTCCCATTTTGCGAAAACGCGGAAAGAATTGGTTTCTCGAATTCGGATTTGAGGAATCGGTCAAACTCTCTGACACTCCAATCGAACAACAGCGAATCGTTGCTGTGGACTTAGGCATTAACAACGCTTGTGTGTGTTCGGTCATGAATGCTGACGGCACTATTTTGGCTCGTCGTTTTTTACGATTAAGTCAAGAACAAGACCGTCTTAAGCGTTCACTTGATCGAATCAAACAAGCGCAACGCCATGGTGCAAGAAAAATGCCACGTCTATGGGCACTGTGCAAAGGTATCAATGATGATATCTCGGTCAAAACCGCTCGATTTATCATGGATGTTGCCGTGCTTTATGAAGCAGATACGATCGTGATAGAGAAATTGGAGCTTAGGGGTAAAAAACGAGGTGGCAAACGCCAACGTTTACATCATTGGCGCGCTCAATACGTGCAGCAAATGGTGGAGCATAAAGCTCACCGATGTGGCATGCGAATTCGCCGAGTCAATGCTTGGAATACATCAAGATTAGCGTTTGATGGCTCCGGTATGGTCGAGCGTGATGCGAAAAATTACAGTTTATGCACATTTGTTAACGGCAAACGTTATCATGCAGATCTTAATGCTTCGTATAACATCGGTGCCCGTTATTTTGTTCGAGAACTATTCAAGACCCTTACGGTGACGCAAGGGCAGCATATTTCGGCTAAAGTTCCGGAATGTGTTAAGAGAAGCACCTGCACCTTATCTTCGCTCATTAGGCTACATACGGAAATGCGTTCGTTCAGAACGGCATTGGTCTGAGTGTAACCCGTATCGAAGAAAGGAAGTCCCTTCAAGTACTACGAAGGGAAGCCTCTGGCGTGAGCCAGAGGAGGCTTCACATCGCCACCGATTCAATGTGTTTCATGACACGCGTTTCCGTCTCGGAATAGCCCAAGCGAGTCACACCGAATTGCGAACGACTCAATTTTCTAACTTCATCAAAAAGCGATTGCGCAAACGGGGCCGTTTGTTGGCGAAAACGTTGGGAAGCGGTCATAGCGATCTCCATTTTGTCGATTCAGAAATTCTAA
>JAFNZB010000097.1 GCA_017383055.1 Burkholderiaceae bacterium
ATAAACCAACCGGCGATCAAAAGGGAAATGATGCACCAGAAAATGGCGACCACCACCTTCCAGAAGGTCATCCCCTCTCCCAAGAAGGGCATGTCGATCGCTTTCATGAATCCCACGATGCCGGGCAAGATACCGAACACTTGCAAAACGACAAGGAACCAGAAAGCGGAGATCAACGAGCGTTCAAGACCAGCCGAGATATGATCGCGACCGAAAGCACCGCGCAACAGGTACACGAAAGTCTTCACCCCCGCATAAGCCAACCAAATGAAATTGGCCAAATGCAAAAAGTAAAGTGTGTCGGTCTTTTGGAAAACGTTCAACTCAAAAAGCGACAATTCCAACACACCGAGCACCGTAACTGCCACGATGCTCGAGGTGATGCGAGCGACCCAGCGATACAAAACCAAAACGGTCTTGGAGCTCTTTCGCTCCGGATCCAATCCGTCGACTCGAGCATACAAACGATGCTTGATAGGCGAAGCAACCATCCAAGCAATCACCATCGAGACGGCAATACAAGCCAACTGCACACCAATCAAACGGGTAGAGAAAACCGATTGCAAGAATGCCCACGTGTTGGTGAAGATCAACAAAATCTGTTGGATCAACTCACCTTGTCCGCCACTCGGTAACGCCTCGACAGGGGCGGCCGTCTGAGCCGACGCCGCGCCCGCCACGAAAGCTAACAAAAATGCAAGACGCTTCACGATTACTTATTCGCTTTCTTTTGTAAAACGGCACCAAAGAAACCGTCCGTACCGCTTTGATGCGGAGCCATCACGAAGTACGGGCCTTCACGCAACACGCATTCGGGCATTTCCACACCTTGCTTTTGCAAGATATCCAAGCCATCGAGCAACTCAAATTCCGGATGAGCAGCCAAGAATTGTTCGATCACGCCTTGGTTTTCTTCGCGCAAAAGCGAACACGTTGCATAGACCAAGCGACCGCCAGCCTTCACCAAACGGCAAGCCGAATCCATCACGGACAATTGGATCGCATTGATGCGAGCCAATTCTTCTTCGTTCATGCGCCACTTCAAATCGGGGTTACGACGCAACGTACCCGTACCGGAACACGGAGCATCGACCAACACACGGTCGAACTTGCCTTGCAAGCGCTTGACTCGAACGTCACGTTCGGTCTTAATAGCGATCGGATGAACGTTGCTCAAACCGGCACGACGCATACGCGGCGTCATACCCGAAAGACGCTTTTCGTTAACGTCAAAGGCATAAAGACGGCCCGTCGAGCGCATCAAAGCACCCAAAGCCAAGGTCTTACCGCCGGCGCCGGCACAGAAGTCACAGACCATTTCGCCACGACGCGGTTGCACCAAACGAGCGATCATTTGGCTGCCTTCGTCTTGAACGTCGATCTTGCCGTCTTTATAGAGCGGCCAGCTCGTCAAACCGGGCTTGGTCGTCAAACGGATACCGTCCGGAGACATGGGCGTAGCGAATGCTTCCACGCCGTGTTCGGCCAATTCCGCCAAAACCTCTTCACGCTTTGCCTTCAAAAGGTTCACACGAAGATCAAGCGGAGCGCCTTCCTTCATGGATTCAAAGAGCGCTTCGTAATCGGCAAACTGCTTCTTCAAGCGATCGTAGAGCCAATACGGCAATTCGCTACGAACGTGTTCGCTTGCGTTTTCGGGCTTGGAGCGCATGATGTTGTCCAACGGACCGGCGTCATTACCGATCAAACGATCATCGATCGCATCGCGACCGTATTGGCGAGCCAAAGCCACCATAGCCGTCAAACGCGGAGCGCGCACCGGTTGGATCGGCTTCATCTGCCAAGTGATCGTCGAGAGATGACGCAACGTGTAGAAGATCGCCTCAGCAATCAAACTACGATCACGAGAACCGAGCTTGTGGTTCAAACGGAAGAAGCGGCTCATCAACACATCAGCCGGGCCATCCATCTTCAAAACGGTCGCAAGCGCCTTACCCAATTCATCAATGATCAATTGCGTGATACGCGGACCGCTCGTGCGAACTTGGCGTTGAGAGAGATCGCCGTGAGCACCAGCCTTTGCACGACGCTCTTCCTTCGTCATGGAACGGGCTTCTTGCAATTGACGCGTACGAGCGGCACGTTGACGCTCGGTCATCTTCTTTTCAGTCGGACGACGCGGGCTCGAACGACGAGCCGTGAAAGTTTTTTCTGCCATTTTTATTTAAGTCTTCTTAGTGAGCCAAAAGGGTCAAAGAAAGGGCCGTTTCATCATCCATCACGGCTCGTTCGTTCACGTATTGGATCTTGCCTTCGACACATGCCTTCACAGCACGAGAGAAGAGTTGATGTTCGTAACCCAAGACGCGATCGGCCAAGGTGTGTTCGTCATCGCTCGGCAACACGGGCACCACGGCTTGACCGATGATGGCACCGCCGTCCAAAGCGGCCGTCACGAAGTGAACGGTCGTACCGTGAACGCGCACGCCGGCGTCGATTGCTCGTTGGTGCGTATCCAAACCCTTAAAGGACGGCAACACAGCCGGGTGGATGTTGAGGATCTTGCCCGGGAAGTGCTTCACGAAACCTTCGGTGAGGATGCGCATGAAACCGGCCAAAACGACCAAATCCGGTTCGTAGGATTGGACCAATTCCAAGAGCTTTTCTTCGAAAGCTTCACGCGTTTCGAAAAGCTTGTGGTCAAGGCTCACGGCTTCGATGCCGTAACCACGAGCCAATTCCAAACCTTTGGCTTCGGGTCGATTGCTGATCACGGCCACGATCTTTGCACCGATCGTTTCTTCCCATTGTTCACGCAAAGCCGTCTCTTGAATGGCAACGAAGTTGCTACCACGACCGGAGATCAGAACGACGATTTTTTTCATGATGATTTTTCCTGTTTATCAACGAAAAACGCCCCCATTTCCCCCTTGTCTAAACAAAAGAGAAACCGAGCATGAATACAAATTTTTCAAACGATTCATTTTAGCATTTTGAGGGTTTTTCTAGGACAAAAACGCTTTGACAGTCCAAAATGAAAAAGCGCTGAAGATTCAGCGCTTTAGCTGACAAGTAAACGAATTTGAAAAAATTGGTTAATTTCGAATGAAGTAGGAACTCAAACTCACGGCCGCCACCATCATCGAAACAATCCCGAAAGCAAAAGGAAGCGACACGGCATGAGCCA
>JAFNZB010000098.1 GCA_017383055.1 Burkholderiaceae bacterium
CACCCTTGAGTTTTAAGCGTCGCTTGAAGATCGTTGGGTAAGCGGTCCGTGTTCACAAACAACGTAGCATCGTTGGAGCTGATCGTTGCCCAAGCAAAAAACACGGGGTTGAAGGCGATGTCGGATCCGCGAAGATTGGTGATCCAAGCGATATCGTCAAGTTTCGTCAATAAAAGCGTGACGTTGCTAACGGATTGGTCTTCTTCGTATTGATAAATGGCTTTTTGCAAACGGCAAAGCTTTTCTTCGCTCGTTTTGACGCTTGCCGTGTGGGGATAAATCGGATTTTGAGCCAAGGTCGGACGTTCGGGCCAAAGGTCGTTCATCCAAGCGTTGGAAACGCCCAAAAGCGTTTGCGTGGCATCGGCCAATTTTTCGTATTGCTCGATGCTCACCAATTCATCGTGAATCAAAAGATCAAGCGGAGTTTCACGTTGTGAGAGCCACTCAACTGGGGAGACGACGTTTTCTTCGCCCCACATCATGAGCGTGATGCCGGAGTCTTTCAATTGTTGTGCAGCTTGTACCCAGTAACGGGAGTCAGCCCAAAGATGGGCTTCCGTATCGGTGACGATCAAGGTGCCTGCTGATCCCGTAAAGCCCGTGAGGTGTTCGAGCAATTGGAAATGATCGGGGATGTATTCCGAGAGATGGGGATCGTTGATGGTGAGGTAATAACCATTGCAACAAAGCCCCGCCATTTTTTGACGGAGCTTTGCGATTTTTTCACGGACGGACACTGTCATCAGTAGACCTTTCGAACGGTGATCGAAACTTCGTTGGAGTGGACATTTTCAACGAGGATGTCGTTGCCGATGTCGATGCTTTCCAAACGCCAACCGGCGTCACGCAATTCGTTGAGCGATGCCGAAACCTGCAAGGTTTGGCAATTGAACGGAATCATGCTCAACGCGTCTTTGGCTTGTAACGGACGAACGGCTTGGCACGTGATTCGATGACCCAAGGGCGAATCAAATAGCGGATCGGCCGGTTTTTCTGCGCAACCGGCAATCATCAACGGAACTAAAAGCCAAGCCAATCGTTTCATAACAATTCTTTCAAAAACAACAGTTCGATTCTAGCGAACAATTACTTTCGGCGTCGGTCAAAATTGAATTCCGGTAACACATAATCAAAACCGATATCGGCTTTTTTCGTGCGTTGACGGTTTTCGGTACGACGAGAAAAGGCCTTTTCCTTCGGTTCAAACGGCATGCCACGCACTTCGCGACGGGGCTTTCGTTCTTCACGCTTTTTCTTGATGGGAGCAGCCTTTTTTTCTTCCATCAAAAATTCTTCGTCTTCGGATTCATAGCCTTCGGGTTCGATAACGTTCAAGGACTTCTTGATCAAAGCTTCGATCGCTTCCAGTTGCGGTTGTTCGGCTGCCGACATCAAGGACACCGCCGTCCCTGTCATACCGGCACGACCCGTACGACCGATGCGATGCACGTAATCTTCGGCATTGGCGGGCAATTCGAAATTGACGACATGCGGCAACTCTTCAATGTCGATACCGCGAGCGGCCACGTCGGTCGCTACCAAAATTTGGACCTTCTTCGCTTTGAAGTCGGCCAATGCGCGAGCGCGAGCCGATTGCGTCTTGTCACCGTGAATCGAGGCAACGGTAAATCCGTCTTTTTCCAGGTGATGCGCCAAGCGAGCGGCAGCATGCTTCATGCGCGTAAAGACCAAGGTTTGTTCCCAACCGTTATCGACGATCAAATCGCGCAAGAGGTCTCGCTTGCGACTTTGTGCAACTCGGTAGATCGTTTGTTCGATCAAGGCAACGTCTTTGTTCGGAGCGATTTCGATCACTTTCGGAGAGTGCAACATAGAGCGAGCCAAACCGCGAATCTCAGCCGACATGGTGGCCGACAAAAGAATCGATTGTTTTTCAGCCGGGCAGTAGCGCAAAATCGCACGAATGTCTTTCACAAAACCCATGTCGAGCATGCGGTCGGC
>JAFNZB010000099.1 GCA_017383055.1 Burkholderiaceae bacterium
GAAGAACTTCTTGGTCATCCTTAAATCAAAACCAGATACTCACGCTTATCGGTTCGTTGATCAATTGTTAAAGAACATTTGTTGTCGTCGTTTCGCGACGACAGGATTGAGCATTTTAAGAAGATTTTTCTTCTTGTCAAGTCTTTTTGAAAATATTTTTAAAATTTTCTTTCAGACTTCACTCAATTCCGCACGTTTTGCGTGTCGGAAATTGAATTATGAACCCAAGAATTTTTATTGTCAAGAAAAATTTTCAGATTTCTGAAATACAAAGACCCGAAACTTGCGTTTCGGGTCCTTGTTTTCTTTTGTTTCTCAGTTAGAGAGCGGCCTTCAAAGCTTCAATTGCTTCCTTGGCATCCATCACCAAACCGTAATCAGCCACTTCAAAGATGGCAGCTTCCGGATCATTGTTGATTGCCACGACAACCTTCGCATCCTTAATACCGGACAAATGTTGCATAGCACCGGAAATACCGAATGCAATATAAAGATCCGGTGCAATCACCTTACCCGTTTGACCAACTTGCCAGTCATTCGGACAAAGACCCAAGTCAACAACGGCACGCGTAGCACCGACAGCAGCACCCAACTTGTCAGCCAATTCTTCCAAAGCTTTGAAGCCAGCTTCGTCACCGAGACCTCGACCACCTGCCACAACAATCTTGGCACTTTGCAATGCCGGACGATCGCTCTTGACGGCTTCAAAAGAAACTTTGCGCGTCTTCATGGCTTCGGCCATGGCTGCCACCAATTGCACTTGAGCTTGACCGGTCTTTTCCACCGGATCAAATGCCGTCGAGCGAATCGTTGCTACCTTGTAGGCTTGTTCGTTCTTTAACGTTGCCTCGATGCTACCGGCATAAATCGGACGAACGAACGTTTCTGCGTCGATTACTTCGATCACGTCCGTCATCGGTTGAACATCCAACAAAACAGCCACACGCGGCATGATGCTCTTACCAAACGTACCGGCATCAAAGAAAATGTGGGAATAACCTTCTGCACGGGCCACGACGGCATTCGTCACGGACTCCGTCATCAAGTTTTCACCGGAATCAGGATTAACGAACACGTTTTCCACACCGGCCAACGTTGCCACTTCCGCTTGAGCAGCATCGCTGTTGCCCATCAAATAGACGTCGACCGTACCGGCTGCTTTCACACCGGCAGCCACAAGAGAAGCCACGCTCGACTTCAACTTCGCATCGATCACTTCAGCAATAATCAGAGCTCGCATCGTCTTCTCCCTTAAAGAACCTTGGCTTCCGTTTGAAGCTTCGTTACCAAATCGGCCACACTCGTGAGGATCTCACCGGATTTTTGCTTTTGCGGCATAGCAAAAGCCGTGTGTTGCAAGCGCGGTTGCAAGTCCACACCCATCGTCGAAGCATCGATCGTTTCCACGGGCTTCTTGCGAGCCTTCATCATATTGGGCAACGTTACATAACGCGGTTCAGCCAAACGAAGGTCTGCCGTTACCACTGCCGGCAACTTCACAGCCACCGTTTGCACACCGCCGTCCACGTCTCGCGTAACCAAAGCTTCTTGTTCGCTCACCACATCCAACTTGTTAGCAAACGTGGCTTGAGGAATATCACACAATGCAGCCAGCATTTGGCCGACTTGACCGGCATCGTTGTCAATGGCTTGCTTACCCAACAAAACCACGGACGGCTGTTCCTTTTCGACGACCTTTGCCAAAAGCTTGGCGATCACCAACGGTTGCAAGCATTCTTCGGTCGTGATATGGATACCACGATCGGCGCCAATCGCCATCGAAGTACGCAACGTATCAACGGCCTTTGCGCCACCGATCGTCACGGCAACCACTTCAGTGGCCTTGCCCTTTTCCTTCAATTGCACCGCCATTTCGCTGGCGATTTCATCGAACGGGTTCATCGACATTTTGGCCGTAGCCGTATCGGGTTGACCTTCAGCGTTCAAGCGAACCTTGACGTTATAGTCCACGACGCGTTTGACAGCGACTAAAACTTTCATCTTTCTACTCTAAATTGAGACTCAAAACTATTTAATTATACGGGTTAACGCTCAGAATTCGTCATCGTCACGACGGTCATCCGTCATGCGCTCACCCCAACCGGCACTCGCGTAAGCGGCCTTCAACACTTGCGTGCCTTCCGTCGCAAAGGCTTGCGGATCCGAGAGTGTACGGCGATAAAAACGAGCTCCAGCCAAACCTTGCAACAAACCGATCATGGCCTTGGCGGTTGCGCGCGGCACGTGATGATCCTTGGGCGTTTCGCGTTCGATGTATTGCGTCATCCATTCGATGATCTCTTCACGCGTTGCGACCGGATGATCGTCACCGAACAATCGAGCGTCCACGTCGCTCAACATCCAAGGCGTCTTATAAGCAGCACGACCGACCATCACACCATCGACCTTTTCCAACAACTTTTCAGCCGTCGCCACATCATCGACTTGACCGTTGATCACGATGGTTGCTTGCGGGAAATCTTGTTTCAATTGGAATGCCATTTCACGACGCAAAGGCGGAACTTCACGATTTTCCTTCGGGCTCAACCCCTTCAACCAAGCATTGCGCGTATGAACGATAAAGGTGCGAACGCCGGCATCAAAAAGCGTACCGACGAAATCACGTGCGAAGTCATAGCTTTCGATCTTGTCGATACCGATACGGTGCTTCACCGTCACGGGAATATCGACCACGTCTTGCATAGCCTTACAGCAATCGGCCACCAATTGCGGTTCTGCCATCAAACAGGCACCGAACGAACCGCGTTGCACGCGCTCGGACGGACAACCGCAATTCAAATTGATCTCGTCATAACCCCATTGTTGGGCAAGCTTGGCACAAGTGGCCAAATCGGCAGGATCGCTGCCACCCAACTGCAATGCAACGGGATGCTCTTCGGCATTGAAATCCAAATGGCGATGTTGATCACCATGGATCAATGCACCCGTCGTCACCATTTCCGTATACAAACGAGCATGGCGAGAGAGTTGACGATGGAAAACTCGGCAATGACGATCGGTCCAATCCAACATCGGAGCCACACAGAATCGCCACGGGTTGTAGTTTTGATTGTTTTGCACTTCTTAAACTCAACTATGAAAAAAGCCACTCACGAAAGTTGGTCTTTGATGAGTGGCTTGGTGATTCAGTAACGATCAGAATCAGTTCGTTTGAACGTAGTCACGCAAACGTTCGGCGAAGTCCGGGCTACGGAGCTTACGGATAGCGGCGCTTTCGATTTGGCGCACACGTTCACGCGTCAAGCCCATAGAGCGGCCCACTTCTTCGAGCGTGTGGTCGTGGCTCGTGCCGATACCGTAACGCAAACGCAAGACGGTGGCTTCACGGTCGGTCAAGCGGTCCAAAGACTTCTTGATTTCTTCTTCCATGGCCGTCGTCATGAAGCGACGTTGCGGGTCGAGCTCTTCGTCACCGCGAACGAAGTCCAACTTCGTTGCGTCTTCGTCGTCACCGATCGGAGCGTCGATGGATTCCACACCACGCATGGCTTGGATCAACAACTGCACCTTGGCGAGCGGCACACCGGACATTTCGGAAAGCTCGTTATCGGACGGTTGCTTGCCGTGTTCTTGCAAATACTTTTGCTTGATACGGCGGATCTTGTTGTAAGACTCCGTCATGTGGACCGGAATACAGATCGTGTTACCGTAGTCAGCCACGGCACGCGTCACGGCTTGGCGGACCCACCACGTTGCGTACGTGGAGAATTTATAACCACGACGGTATTCGAACTTGTCCACGGCCTTCATCAAACCGAGGTTACCTTCTTGGATCAAGTCCGGCATAGCCAAACCGCGATTGACATAACCCTTAGCGATGGAGATCACCAAACGGAGGTTGGCTTCGATCATCTTCGCCTTTGCCTTGGAGAGGCTGGCTTGAGCCACCGTCATGCTACGGTGCAAATCACGTTGTTCGGAAACCGGAAGGCTTGCATCCTTCTCGAGCAATTGCATACGGCTTTGCAATTCGGTGAAGACGGCACGGTGAGCTGCCAAGCTTTGGCTCCATGCAGCACCCTTAGCGATTTCGTCTTCGATCCATTGCGGGTCGCAGCAACGCGTATTGAAACCGGCCACGAATTGGTCTTGCGGCATGTGAGCCTTGTTGACCAACACGTCACGCATTGCGTACATCGTGTCGGTGACCTTGGCCATGTGATCGGCCAAAACGTCAGCCAAATGCGTCACCGTCTTCACGGAGAAACGAACGATGGAGAGTTCGGCTGCGATGTTTTGACGAGCACGTTCACAAGCGGCGACCTTTTCAGCATCACCGAAGCTTTCACGCAAGGAAGCCAAATAACCGCCCAAACGTTCGAACATTTCGAGGGCGCGTTCCTTCATCTCGTCGAGCTGTTCAACCGTCATGGCAGCTGCGCCGATGTCGGTGTTCAAATCGCCGGATTCGTCTTCCACATCATGGTCGGCCACATCGGTGAAACCGTCGATCACGTTGTCGATCGTTTCGGAACCTTCACGGATCTTGTCAGCCAACACCAACAATTCTTGAATGGACAACGGAGAGCCCAACACCACTTGCACCAAGCGAGCGCGGTGTTGTTCGATGCTCTTAGCGACTTCGATTTCGCCTTCACGCGTCAAGAGCTTGTGACCGCCCACGCCGCGCAAGTAAGCACGCAACGGATCCTTGGACAAACCGGCAGATTCTTCCGGCGTCAAAATCGTTGCGGCATCTTCTTCGTCGATGTCGTCGTCGACCGTGGCTTGCTGCTCGGCCAACATTTGAATCGTGTCTTCGTCAGGCGTTTGGTCGAACACTTGAACGCCGAAACGACCCAAGCCCAACGTGATTTCCGTCAAAGCTTCTTCGCTACGCAAAGCGCTTTCGGGCAACAAGTCATTGATTTCAGCGATCGTCACCCAACCGCGAGAACGACCGAAACGGACCAATTGACGGTAACCGTTTTCAGCGCCATCTTCTTGCAAGGGTTGGTTCGGCAACAATTCTGCCAACGGATCTTTCTTCTTACGGCCACCACGACGCTTCGGTTCTGCCACGATGGCTTCACCGTTATCGTCATAGTCGAAACCGTCTTCCAAGGACTCATCGGCCACGTCTTCAAGTTCTTCTTCAGAGAAGAGCTCTTCTTGGCCGTCATTGATCATCAAGTCACCTTCCAAGTCATCGAGCTTGATGTCCTTATGGGACTTGAGCCACTTGGCGAGCGCAGCATCGGCCGCGGCTTCTTGATCTTCGATCGAAGCCGTCAATGCGTCATTCTTTTTAGCTTTGGTCTTAGCCGACGTCTTACGCGTCTTAGCTGCAGCCTTAGGAGCAGTTGCTTTAGTCGTCATATCGTCTCTATTGCACTTACTGTTTGTTTCTTAATCTTTGTCAAACGCGTTGCATTTTGTTGTTCGGCGAGAGATTTTTTGGGACACATAGCCCGGTGAGCCGTTCGCTTTTTCGCTCAACTTTCATCGCTCTCACGCACGCAACAACGCTTGCCCTAACGCATTGTTTAACAATGATTTTTTGGACAAACACGCCCTTGGTTCTTTGCAAAAGGGTGCAAAAAACCCAGGATCACTTTTTCATGAAAACAGCACATCATACACGATAAGTGCCTGATAGGTGTGGGAATTTTCCCTAATTGCAACAAAAATGCCTCAAATCGTTTTACACGATTTGAGGCTTTTATCAGCGAGATTTTTTCGCTTTAGCCACCCAAACGCATGGTTAAAACCATGTCAACGGCTTCGGCACTTTGTTGATTCAAACTTTGTTGGATCAATTGGCGTCGCTTAAAGAGTCGCTCCAAGTAATCGGAATCCACCGAGTCGCCTCGCTCTTCCATGGCCAAAAGTTCTGTAATGCTCGCATCCACATTGGCTTTTTCAAGCTTTAAGAACGAACACTTGATTTCATACTCCGCCACTTCGTTGGGCGTTTGAAGTACTTCTTCTTCACTGACCAATTGCGACAACGTCGAATAACTCGGATCGTTTTGAAGGAAGGTCAACAAGTATCCCGTTGAGAGCGCACCGCTTGATTCGTCTCCTAACACTTGAGCCTGATCGAGTACCAATCGCCACAAATGCACGATCATCGATTCCCA
>JAFNZB010000100.1 GCA_017383055.1 Burkholderiaceae bacterium
CTGAAACAATTGATATAATGTTACAACTTACAGATGGAATGAGTCATGCTCATGATTCATATATTGTTCATCGTGATTTAAAGCCTCAAAATAGTTGGACATGGCGCAATTTACGCAATCGCAAACGCGATTGGATCATGGCGACATCTGTTTGATTTATAGCGACGGCGTATCCGAAGCGATGAACAAGGATCGCGTGTTGTTTGGCGAAAAGCGCATGCAAGATGCTTTATCCGAGTGCCAAGACTTGTCACCCAAGGCCATTTTGCAAGCATTGCTTCAAACGATTCAATTGCATCGTCAAGACTATGAGCAATCAGATGATATTACGATGCTTGTCTTCAAGCGAACGAAAGGGGAGTAACCAATGAAACGTTTCTTTGTCCGTCTCCTCATTTGTTTGTCGCTTTGCTTGACAGGGTTGGCCATGGCCAAGCCGTTGAATGTGATTTTTGTTTCGAGCGGTCCGTTCGCACGTTACCAAGTCATTTTGGAAAACACTGCCTACGGTTTGAAAAAACTCGGTTTGATCGATCATGCTCCGAAAGCCTTCAATGAGGAAGGGATTTCGAGTGAACCGGTGTGGGATTGGCTCTCTAAGCATGCGGGAGGCAAAAAGTTGCGCTTTATGTCTGACGGTTTTTATTCCTATGATTGGGATGCCACCAAGCGTGAAGTGCTTCGAAGTGAGATCCTTCGCCGAATCAAAGAAAAAAATGATGTGGATTTGATTTTGACAGTCGGTTCGGCCGCTGGTTTCGATATGGCTCACCATGTCGATCGCATTCCAGTGCTGTCGCTCGGTTCTTCCGATCCGGTACTCAACAAGATTGTGAAAAGTGCAACGGATTCCGGTAAAGACAATGTGCATGCATTAGTCTTGGATGATTTCTATCGTTGGCAAGTGCAACGATTCCATTCGGTGTTTCACTTCAAAAAGCTCGGTCTTTTGATTGTCGAAGGGCGTGAGACTCAAAGCGGTTTGATGGAGACTAAAGCGATCTGCAAGGAATTGAAGATTGATTTTGAAAAGGCCATTTATCCGGTCGGTACCGGCACGGACGATTCCGATTACGAAAAAATGAAGGCGGCACTTGAATCCTTGATTGCTAAAGGGGTCGATGCGGTTTATCTGCCAGAATTCGCCTGTCCCAATGATCGATATACAGAATTGATGAGCATCATGACTAGTCGTGGAATCCCGTCTTTTTCCCAAGTCGGTGAGGAGCCCGTTTCTCGCGGTGTACTTTTAGGCGTGGGGGCAGAAGATATGCGTAGCTACGGGCTTTTTGAAGCCAAAGTGATCGATAAAGTCATCAAAGGTGTTAGCCCTCGCCGTATCGGACAGATTTACGCGCAAAATCACGGTATGGTACTGAATTTGAAAACGGCGATGGAAATGGGCTGGAAGCCACCGTTGGATATGTTGATGACCGTTGAAAAAACCTTCACGACCCATCGTCCTCAGGTCCGCTAAAAACGAGAAAAACTCGACCGCAAAACGGTCGAGTTTTTTTGTCTAATGTCAACGATATTTTTCAGGAATTGCTGGCTAATCCCTACTACTAAGCAATTTAACCTATTAAAATTTATAAATTGTGTGGCGATCTTTTCTAACGAAAAAGTCGCCTGAATGATAGAGAAATAGCCCTAGAAAGGTATCACCATGACCGGTCCGGTAGATAACACGACGTACCATCAACTCAATGTCGATTTGCTTCAAGGTAAAAGCAAAATCGGTGAAACGGCTCAAAGCGTCGATAGCCAATATCAACAAAATACCGCTTCGTTGGCCAAGCGAATCATCTTGTCGATCGTTACGTTAGGTGGCTTTGCCATTTATCACGCCATCCTCGATTCGCGTCACGATGCCACGCTTCGTAAGTTGTCTCGTGGTACGGAAGCTTTCTACAAGGACATGAATCGTCTTTTGGATAGCGCCAAGACCCATGATCCGCTTGAATCGGTCCAATGCAAGATGTGCGATGAAGAGGTTCGTTTGAGCCTCAACAACGACGGTTCCGTCACAGTGACGTTTGCTGACGATAGTACCGAAACGATCAAACATCCGAAGGACGTTTTGCATCGTCTTGAGCGCGATGTGATGCAACACTCCAAGCTTTTCGAACGAGCTCTCGTTGTCGATACGATTTTGACGAAGTACGAACAACGTATCGATCAAGGTTTGGCAGATACGACTAACGCCTATAACGACATGGTGGCGTTAGAGCACGATGCCGAACAAGCCTATCGTCTTGAAAATCAACGCGGCGGTTATGGTGAAGTCAATTGGGGGCGTGCCAACGATTTGCAAATGCGTGCGAAAGAGCTTCGCCCGGAATTGGCTGAAGCCAAGAATCGTTATAACGAATTGATCGCTGATTTGTTTGAGTCTCGTTTGGGTTTGAGCCCCGAAGAGTCCAAGTACATCGATCGTGCGCTCGGTAAGCAATTGGCAACGGCGGTGATGAACGGTGAAGTGGACAATGCTGCCGATGCGCGTGCATTTGTTAACCGAAACGCTTCGGACAAGCACTTTACGACGATTGAAAGTGCCAAGATCTTTGCACAATTTGAGACTGCTCGTGCTGTCGACAAGCAACGTGTGACGTTCCAAGATCAGTACTATCAACCCAAGAACAATCCGGTCTTGCCGCAAGGTCAAGACAAGCAAGTGCATGATTTCGTGGCAAGTATTATCTCGAATACGAACGTCATCACACATGAAAAAGATATCAACAAGGATGCGCTTTCCGACGGTCAACGTTTGCGTACCTTGTTCTTAGAAAATAAAGAACTCATCGGCCAATTGATGTTCAATCGTGCCCAATGCAAGGCTGATCCGAGCACGCCGTCGATGCTGGCAACAGTCGAACCGTCCATTCGTCAAGCACTTGAAGAGCAACTCGATGCCCTTATTGTGAAGTACGACAATAAGATGCAAGTCTTGAAGAATGATGTCGAAAGCGTCAAGACGCGCATTACCGAGTATCAGGCTCAGGGCTTTGACCTCAAGAATGCTGAGGAAGATCTTCAACGTGTCCAAAACACGTATGACAAGTATGCAGCCGAAGGCAAGGGTCAAGCTCAGTTCTTGGACGATGAAATTCGTACGCTTCAACGCAAGGAAAATCAACTTCGTACCGCACTGGCTTCGAGCAACATCGACGATGTTTCTGACGATGAACTCAATATCATCGGTGTGAGTAAGGCATTTAAGAATGCTTTTGCTTCCGAAGCGGAGTACGAGGCTTTTCTCGACGGTGGCTTCTTGGATGACAAGCGTGAAGACATCGGTTTTGGTTTGAATTTCTTCGGCAAGATGGAAGCTCGCTTGGATGCAAGCTTTGCACAAGCAGCAACGGATCTTCAAAACCAAGTCAATTCGATGTTGGAAAACGTGTTCCCGCCGGCAAAGGCACCGAAGACGTTTACGGTCGAGGAAATGAAGAATGCGAATTTGGGTGAGTTGATCGGTTCTGCCGACCAAGACACGCAAATGCAGTTGATGAAAGCGGTGCTTCAAATCTATTTCCGTGAAATGCCGGTCATGGACCAACGTGCAATGTTGGCAGCCGGTACGCGCTACTGCGTGCACGGTGAGGACGTCAGCCAAGGCGCCAAGCTCGGTGCCATTTTGAAGGGCGCAGGTCCTGTCATGCAAAAGATGCTCCAAGGTTTGGATGCTTCGATGTTTGAAGGTCAACTCGACTTTCAATTGGCTTTGAGCGATATGAAGGACAAGTTGGCTCCGATTGCCCAACCGGTGATTCAAGCCTACTTGCATGACATCGTGGCTAAGTCCAACGGTGAAATCCGTTCGATCCGCGTAGACAAGGCTTTAGGTGCCGCTTCCGTCGCTCAAGCATTGAAGTGCACGATCATCAAGAGTGACGGCACCGAAGTCAATTGTGTGGTCAAGATTTTGCGTCCGGATGCCATCATGCGTGCTCAACGCGAAAAGTTGGTGTTCGAACAAGCCGCACGAGAAGTCGGTAACGGGATGGTTGCAACCTTCCAAGGTCAATTTGACAGCATCATGGAAGAGCTCGATCTTCGTAAGGAAGCCGAGAACGTTCGTTTGGGTAACCAAGTTTATGATTACTCCAAGAAGGACTACACAGACGAAAAGGTTGCACAAAGTTACGGCACTTTTGCCAACGTTCACAGTATGAAGTTGGTCGACGGTATTGAACCCTCGATGAGTGTCATGGTGCTTGAACAAGCCCAAGGCAGTACGTTGGAAAACTACCTCAAGGACATCGGTGCAGAAGGTCGTCGCATTGCTCAAGAGGCGAAGGCTCAAATCCAAGAACGCGGTTCAGAAAATGCTCCGATGATTGCCAAGGATGCATCCGATCAGTTGACGCGACTCTATGACGATGCGAAGACGAAGTACGAAGCGTTGGTGAATTTGGCTTATATGTGGACCAATGAAGGTCTCTTTGCCGAAGGTTTCTATCATGGTGACATCCACAAGGGTAACATCATGACGGACTACAGCTGGAAGAAATCGGCTGAAGAAGTGGCCAACGATCCCAATAAGGGCATTACGTTGATCGACTTCGGTAATGCTAGCAAGTTAAATAGCGCAGATCGCTCGAGTGTTATCAAAGTGGTGGCTGGTACGGCTACGGGTGACGCCGAACTCTTTGTGACGGGATTCCGCGCATTGTTGAGTGCGGATGGTAAAGCAAAGTTTGATGCTGCCGGTCCTGAACTCAAGGAAAAGTTGGCTGAGATTTTCAAGAAGGGTACGCTCAATGACACGGCTGCGCGAATGAGTGCAGCATTGAAGTTGATGCAACGCGAACATCAAATCGAAGTGCCGGGTGCGATCCATAACTTCTTGGAAAGCCAAAAGCGCTTGCAAGTAGCGATGGATGAAACATTGAGTACCATGAATGCGCTTGCACGTGAACGTAAAGAATTGGTTCAACCGCATGTCGGTGCTATGAACCAAAATGAACAAGAAGATGTTCAACGTTCGATCGATGAGGCCAATCGTTATAAGCCCAAGACGATGATGAGCTGTATCACGGATGTGGTCAGTCAAAATCTTTGGTCTGCTGTGTTGTCGATCGGTGGTGCTCGCAAGGCTAATGCCTGCTACAACCGGATTCGTAGCGAATTGGAAGCGCCGGTTCAAGACAATCAAGTCCAAAACGATGTGATTCCGCCGAATGCGATCATGGTTTGATCAGCGTTAAAGTTGAATGATCCATAACGATAGGCAGCCCGAATGGGCTGCCTATTAACCTATTTGTGGGATGTTTGGGAGAAATTGAGGAATATTTTGTGTTTTCTCTTGACAAGCATCGCAGGAATTCTTCATAATACTCCTCCCCGCACTGATGAAGCGCGGGGAAATTTTTGAGAGTCTGGTGCGAATGAAAATTATTTTCAAATCGCCCTTGACAAGAAGAAAAATCTTCTTAAAATGCTCAATCCTGTCGTCGCGAAACGACGACAACAAATGTTCTTTAACAATTGATCAACGAACCGATAAGCGTGAGTATCTGGTTTTGATTTAAGGATGACCAAGAAGTTCTTC
>JAFNZB010000101.1 GCA_017383055.1 Burkholderiaceae bacterium
GATCACGGTGTCTTGGATTGCTTGTCGTTTGGACACGGGCCGTACGCACCAAATCCGTGTGCACATGGAATGGGCCGGTCTTCCCTTGGTTGGTGAACAAACCTATAAGGGTAAGGGCGGTAAATTGCCGGAAGGCTGTCCGTTAAACGACATGACGCGTCAAGCGTTGCATGCCTCTCGTTTGGGCCTTGTCCACCCGAAGACCAAGGAAGAAGTCTCTTGGTTCGTGGAGCCGCCTGAAGACATGATCGAATTGATGGATAATTTGGGTTTCGGTCCTGTGGACGAACCCGTGACGGTCTTTGAAAAATAATTAATTAGTCGTAAAGAATAAAAAATGCTCGATAAACCCGCTTTAGAAATCATGCAACCGGCTTGGAGCAAGATTGTTCCGGCCAATGTCGACGCTTTGATGACGCTTCGTGCTGGCGGCGTCTCCTCCGGCCCCTTCGGTGACAAGACGGGCGTGGGCGGTTTCAACGTCGGTCAATACGTGGGCGACGTGCCGTTCTGCGTGGACATGAACCGCAATTTGGCTGCTCAATTGGTGCCTTCTGACCCCAAGTGGTTAAAGCAAACGCACGGCACGGAAGTGGTGGATGCAGAAACCGCAACCGCTGAAGTAGAAGCCGATGCGTCCACGTCTTTGACGCCGGGCGTGGTGTGCGTGGTGCAAACCGCCGACTGTTTGCCGTTGTTGCTCGCTGAAAAGAACGGTCGCGCCGTGGCAGCCGTGCACGCAAGCTGGAAGTCCTTGGCTGCCGGCATCATCCAAAAGACGGTCGCTCGCCTTCGTGAACGTTTGGGTGACGAATCTGCCCAATTTGTGGCTTGGATGGGCCCGCGCATCGGTGACGATGACTTCGAAGTGGGCGCTGACGTGTTGGATGCCATGAAGGTGATGTTGCCTGATGCCGAAGTCGCCTTTAAGGCAAAAGAAGACGGTAAGTACTTGGCCAGTCTTTCTACGTTGGCTCTTCAAGCGTTGGCTCAAGTGGGCGTGGATGCCGCTGATGTGGTGGATGCGAAGCGCTCGACCTATGCCAATGACGAACTTTTCTACAGCTATCGTCGTGACGGTGTGACGGGTCGTCATGCCACGATGATTTGGATGAAGGAATAACACTATGCATCGAATCCCGACGGTCGGTTTCGTTTCCATGGGTTGCCCGAAGGCGCTTGTGGATTCGGAAATCATCATGACGCGTTTGCGTGCGGAAGGCTATCGCTTGGTGGGCTCTTATGACAACGCCGACCTCGTGATCGTCAACACCTGCGGCTTTTTGAATGAAGCCGTCGCTGAAAGCGTGGAAGCCATCAGTGAAGCTTTGGCTGAAAACGGTCGCGTGATCGTCACGGGCTGTTTGGGTTCTCGCAAAACGTTGGCGGGTGAAAACTACGTCTTGGCTCACTGCCCGAAAGTCTTGGGCGTGACGGGCCCGGGCGAATTCGATCTCGTCTACGAATTGGTGCACAAGTACCTTCCGCAACCGCACGATCCGCGCTTTGATTTGGTGCCGCCGGCAGGCTTAAAGTTAACGCCCAAGCACTATGCTTACCTGAAAATCAGTGAAGGGTGTAACCACAATTGCGCTTTCTGCATCATCCCGCAATTGCGCGGTCCGTTGGTGAGCCGTCCGATCGGTGAAGTGTTGCGTGAAGCCGAACTCTTGCAAAACCAAGGCGTGAAAGAACTCTTGGTGATCAGCCAAGACACCTCCGCCTATGGCGTTGACTTGAAGTACAAGCTCGACATGGACATGAACGGTCGCGCTTATCGCACGCGCATGTACGATTTGGCGAAGGCCTTGGGTGACATGGACATGTGGGTGCGTATGCATTACGTTTATCCCTATCCGCACGTCGATCAAGTGGTCGAACTCATGGCCGAAGGCTTGATCCTTCCCTATTTGGACGTGCCGTTCCAACACGCGCATCCCCGTGTTTTGAAGGACATGAAGCGTCCGGCTAACACGGAAAAGACGTTGGAACGCATCCAAGCATGGCGAAAGATCTGCCCGGACCTTACGATCCGCTCGACCTTTATTGCGGGTTTCCCGGGTGAAACCGAAGATGAATTCCAATACCTCTTGGACTTCTTGAAGGAAGCACAACTTGATCGCGTGGGCTGCTTTGCTTATTCGCCTGTGGAAGGCGCCAGCGCCAATGCGTTGCCCGGTGCTTTGCCTGATGAAGTGCGTGCCGAACGTCGTGACCGATTCATGGAAGTGCAAGCCGAAATTTCTGCTCAACGATTGGCAAAGAAGATCGGTACGGTACAAGAAGTCATCATCGACGAATGTGAAGACGAAGACGGCGTGGCCGTGGGTCGCACCAAGGCCGATGCACCGGAAATCGACGGCGTTATCTATGTGACGACCGACGGTCATTTGAATCCGGGCGATATCGTTAACGTCAAGGTGACCGCCAACGAAGAATACGACTTGGTGGGTCGACACGTGCCGTAAGACGGACGCTGAAAGCTTTCAATTGGATGCTCATGTGAAGGAACTTTGCATGAGCATTTTTTAGTGTGCCCAGCATGGCACAAATCTAACGGGTGAAAGTCCCGAGGGCAGTTGGTAGCGACAAGCCCATAGCCGACAGCAAGGGTGTCCACCGTGAGGTGGAATCTGAAAGAAGCTCAAGGCAAAGTTTTGACTCGACGAACAGAAACATCGTCAGGCATATGTGGATGGATAAGTCTGCTAAACAAGATGAAGTCCTAAAGCTACACGGAATCCACGGTGTAAACGATGCGAGTAGATGAAACGAAAGATTTGTATCTTACCTGGGGAGACCTCACGGACGCAGTCCCTAATGGACTGTCGGAGTAAAGCTTGCCGTGAGGAGTCAGCAGACCCCATAGTAGCAAGCGAGATGCGTTTGCGAAGGGGGAAAGTTAATAACAGGTGATACCTAAAGTAGCCGAAACTGCGAATCACGTCTGAATACTGAGCAAAAGCGAAGCGCTGACTCGGAAAGGTCAACGGAATTGACTCCAACGACTCAGCGAGACGAGCAGTCAAGGACAACCAAGGAATCTATCACCACCATAACAAACAAAACGAATGGTCACGCTAGAGAGCATCTTTGAACGCAACAATATGAATCTCGCTTACAAGCGAGTCGTTGCGAACAAGGGAAGTGCCGGAGTGGATTCAATGGAAGTCCAAGACTTCCTTGAACATCTCAAATGGCACGGCCCCGAGCTAGTTGCGTCCATAAAGGAAGGGAGCTACAAGCCCCAACCCGTTTTGAGAGTCCTCATCCCAAAAGAGGAAAAAGGAAAATTTAGACCGTTGGGAATCCCCACGGTGACAGACCGCTGGGTACAACAGTGCGTGGCACAAAAACTATCGGAGGCATATGAACCCATATTCTCTGATAACAGTCACGGATTTCGTCCCAACCGAAGTTGCCACACGGCTCTAAAGAAGTGTCTCGAACACGCTAATAATGGCTACCGATGGGTCGTGGACCTTGACCTAGCCAAGTTTTTCGACACGGTCAATCACTCGAAGCTGCTCCAACTCTTGTCAGAGCGAATCAAGGATGGCCGAGTCATCTCGTTAATCCATAAGTTTCTCCGTGCTCCAATTCAAGACGGAAGCGAAACAAAACCAAACACAATCGGGACACCGCAAGGTGGAACGATTAGTCCTGTGTTGGCTAACGTGATGCTTCACGAACTCGATATGGAATTGGAAAAACGTGGACACCGCTTTGTACGCTATGCCGACGATATGATGATTTTCTGCGGAAGCAGAAAATCAGCAGAGCGGACGCTAGC
>JAFNZB010000102.1 GCA_017383055.1 Burkholderiaceae bacterium
CGATGAGTGAGCTTGCCAACTACGTGAGCACCACGATGCCGGGCGGCTACTCCGAAATGGGTGGTCAAGGCATCAATCCTTACGGTGAAGAATTCTCGCCCCGAGGCTCAAGTTCGGGTTCTGCCATTGCGGTCGCTGCCGGTCTTTGTGATGCAGCATTGGGGACGGAAACGAGTGGCAGCATCGTTTTGCCCGCCATGGCTTGCGGTGTTTGGGGCATGAAGCCTACCGTGGGTCTCTTGTCTCGTGGCGGCATCGTTCCCCTTTCGCATACGTTCGACACGCCGGGGGTCATGGCCCGTGACGTGCAAACCATCGTCGATCTCATGAACATCATGCAAGAGACCGACCCCGACGATCCGATCACCGAACGTGCTCATGAAATCCATTTGGATGTGATGGGTTACAAACACGGCTCGCCCGTGCGCGTGGCTGTCATGGTCTTTGAAAATCGACCGCTACAATTTGAGCAAGTGCAGCTTTTGGAAGCCCTCAAGACGAAGCTTGCCACCGTCAACATCGAAGTCGTCACGGTGGAAGTCCAACCCGTGGAATTTGACTACAAGGCCATCACGTCGATCGACTTCCAAAATGACATCAATCGCTTCTTCCGTCGTTATTCCGACGGCAATCACGTGGGCGACGTGGAAAGCTTGGTCGCTTACTACCGCGCTCGCGAAGAACATCATCCGTACGGTTTCGATCGCTTGACCGATGCATTGGAATACGATGCGGACGCCGCTGGCTACGAAGATCTTGTGCATGAAACGCTCACGCGCGCGAACCTTGCGATCGAAGACGCTTTGGCTCGTGCACAGGCACAAGCCTTGATTGCCTTTGACTTCGTCAACTGGTGGGCAATCGCTCAAGCCCCCTACATGGCCGTGCCTTGGGGCGTTGACATGAACGGCAAGCCCGTGGGCTTCACCTTGGGTTGCCGCGCCATGGAAGACGGCAAGGTCATTGCGCTTTCCAAGCGCATTGAAAAGGCTTTGGCTCAATAAGAATTTTTACAAGGACAGACGGGCGGAAAACATTTCCGCCCTTTTTCTTTGCCTATAATCTAGAAGTTCGGATATCGAGGACAGTATGGATCTCAAAGCAAAAATCATTCACGGTTGGGACATTTCCGCCAAGGGCTATAGCGAAAACGTCGTGCAAGACGATTTCGTTGAGCCGGGCAAAACGATTTGGACGGATTTGATTTTGGAATTCGCTCCACGCGCGGGTGCACTCAAGATCCTCGACGTGGGTACGGGTCCCGGCGTTTTTGCTACGAATTTAACGCTTGCCGGTCACGAAACAACGGGCATCGACTTCTCCACCGCGATGCTTGAAGAAGCAAAAAAGAATTCGGCCAAGTACGGTGCCGCTCCCGAGTACCTCGTGATGGATTCGGAAAACCTCACGTTCCCCGAAAACACCTTTGACATGATCGTCGCTCGCAATGTCGTTTGGATCATGCAAACACCCGAAGCCGCTTACGCGAGTTGGTTAAAGTGTTTGAAACCGGGCGGTCGCATCGTTGTGTTCGATACCGCGCACGGGAAAAAGAATTTCTTAACGGCGTTTGATGAAGACACGACGAAGTTCGTGGAAGACTACAAGCGTGAATTCGGGAAAGAACCGCCCTTGTCGTTTGAGCCGCATCGCTATGAAGAAGCGCGCGGTTGGAAGCGCGAATTAAAGCTTTCCTTTGAAGCGCGTCCTCAATGGGATATTGAGGCCTTGACGCGATTGGGCTATGAAAACATCCATTGGGATGACGTGAGCAAAATCAGCAATTACACCAAAGAATTGATTTTCCAAAATGCCGATCAGGTCTATTTCCGATTGGTTGCGGAAAAGCCGATGAATTAAAGAAAATGAGCCGGGAAAATCCCGGCTCGATTTTTTAGTGCATATGAAGGATCTGGCGGATATCCAAACCGATCAAGGTCGCTGCCAGCCCTTCTTTCAATTGCGTCCAATGCGCCATAAGTTCGGGC
>JAFNZB010000103.1 GCA_017383055.1 Burkholderiaceae bacterium
ATCGAAAGCCTCGACAACTGCACGATTACGTTGCGTGACTAAGGATTTTTCATGTCTGAATTAAATTTACAAGCACACGGTCACAAGCCGTCTAAAGAATTGATTTACGGTTTGGAAGACCGTCCGCCTTTGAAGGACGCGCTTTTTGCCGCTCTTCAACACTTGCTCGCCATCTTCGTGGCCATTTGTACGCCGCCGTTGATCATCGCCGGTGCCTTGGGCCTTGATATCGAAACGACGGCTTACCTCGTTTCCATGAGCTTGATGGTCTCGGGTATCGCCACCTTTATCCAATGCCGTCGCTTCGGTGGCATCGGTTGCGGTTTGCTTTGCGTACAAGGCACGAGCTTCTCTTTCATCGGCCCGATCATCTCGGCCGGTTTGACGGGTGGATTGGCCAGCGTTTTCGGTGCAACGATCGTCGCCTCGACCGTGGAAATGTTCATTTCCCGCATCTTGAAGTACACCCGTCGCATCATCACGCCGCTTGTTTCCGGCATCGTCGTGACTTTGATCGGTATGAGCTTGATCAAGGTGGGCATCATCGCTTGCGGCGGTGGTTTCGGTGCGAAGGCCAACGGCACGTTCGGTAGCTTCGAACACTTGGGCCTTGCCGCTTTGGTGCTTTGCTCCATCATCTTCTTTAACCGTAGCTCTAACCGTTACTTGCGCATGAGCTCGATCGTGATCGGTTTGGCAATCGGTTATGCCGTGGCTTGGGCCATGGGTAAGGTCGACTTCAATGCTGTGTCCAACTACGGTGGCTTCAACATTCCGATGCCGTTCAAGTACGGCATCAGCTTTGACTTGGGCGCCATCATCGGTTTGGGCTTGGTCTTCTTGATCACGGCCATCGAAGCATACGGTGACATCACGGCTAACTCTTTGATCTCGGGTGAGCCCGTGCGCGGTGAAAAGTTCATGAAGCGTGCCGAAGGCGGTATCTTGGCTGACGGTTTCAACTCCATGTTGGCCGGTTTCATGAATTCCTTCCCGAATTCCATCTTCGCTCAAAACAACGGCATGATCCAATTGACGGGTGTGGCAAGTCGCTATGTCGGTTACTTCATCGCACTCTTCTTGATCCTCTTGGGCATGTTCCCGGCGATCGGTTTCGTGTTCTCGTTGATGCCCGATCCGGTCTTGGGCGGTGCAACGCTCTTGATGTTCGGCACGGTGGCTGCTGCCGGTATGCGCATCATCGCTAGTCAACACATCGACCGTAAGGCCACGCTCGTGATGGCATTGAGCTTCTCTTTTGGTCTGAGCGTGGAATTGGTCCCTGAAATCTTGACGCAATTCCCTGAAGTCTTAAAGGGTATCTTCTCCTCGGGTATCACGACGGGCGGTTTGACGGCCATCGTTGCTAATGCCTTGATCCACATCGAGGACTATGCCGACAATAAGGAAGAAGCCTAAGCTTTAGGGTTCTAACGAAAAGTCTTAAACGGGCCGAAGGAGAAAACCTTCGGCCCGTTCTTTTGATAGCTGATACCGCAAATAAGTGAAGAATTTCCTATGATTTGACTGATAAAATGCTCGCTCCCTCAAAGTGGTCATAGTCTTTGAGTACGACAATGGAGATTAGAAGTTCGCCTGTAGGTCCAAACGGTCTACAGGCGTTTTTCTTAGATGCTCCCTTTGCGTATTAGGACTATCGAGGAAAAATGAGAAATGATCGAATCCTTCAAGTTAAAATTAATCGGTTATTTTGTAGAGGAAGGGGTATTCCATCATGATGAATTTTGAATTCCAAAATCCCACCAAGCTCGTCTTCGGTCGCGGTCAAATCGCTCAATTGGCCAATTTGATCGACAAAGACAAGAAGGTCATGCTCGTTTTCGGTGGCGGTAGCGTCAAGGCCAACGGTGTTTATGACCAAGTCAAAGCTGCGTTGAAGGATCATCAAACGGTGGAATTCTGGGGTATTGAACCCAATC
>JAFNZB010000009.1 GCA_017383055.1 Burkholderiaceae bacterium
GATGTCGATTGCTTGGATTTTCATCCCCAAATTGCGAGCGAGCGCTTCGGCATCTTGCCAGCTTTCTTCGCTCGTAAATTGACTCGGTAGCACATAAGCATGAACGTTTTCTGCACCGATAGCGTCGGCAGCGATCGCCGCAACCACGGCACTATCCAAACCACCCGACAAACCCAAAGTCACGGCCTTAAACCCATAGCGCTTCATGTAGCACTTCAATGCGGCCTTTAATGCTTCAACTTTGACCGTGGCATCGTCACAACGGCATACATGAGCCATGGCAATGTCAAAACTCGTCTGTGGAGCTAAATAGTTAGCCTTGAGTTTGCCGTTTTGCACCACTCGACATTGACCGGCAAAAACGCGACCGTCATGGAATGCTTGACTATCAATCACCACGTGATGACCCGCACTCCAACCGGCAAAGGGCTCTGCCACATCGGCCGTGCGGAAAACGAGATCATGCGTTGTTCCAACAGCATCTTTTAAGACAACGAGTCCGCCCACCGTTTCAAACATCGGCAAAACCGATACCGTACCGTTTTCCAAAAAATGTACACCCGTACCGCGCGTCACCATCGCCGGCAAGACAACTTTCACACCCGTTTTTTTGATGGCTTTGGCGATTTTTCCGATCGCGGATTCAATCGCCGCTTTGGTTTCGGAAGGTAACAATTCAAACGTGTGAACAGCACCCGTCATGGCATGCATGGCAAAAACCAAAACATCACCGGGCGAGCGGCGCTTGGATTTGGCACATTCAATGATGTGCTTGGAATTGGCTTCGATATCACCCCAAACAAAGGGATAGGCATAAACGATGGTGGCCATGATTTTTTCTGATTAACGCGTGATGGATCCAAACTGAAATTGTAAAAGAAAAAGGATCGAATACCTTGCGATATTCGATCCTGTGTTGCAATCAGTAACGATTAGCCACGGAATGCAGCTTCAAGAGCCGGAACCACTTGCTTCTTACGGCTCATGACGCCCGGCAACCACAAGTTACCGTCAGCCAACTTGGCCGGATCTTGACCGAAAGCTTGAGCGATCTTGGCTGCATCATCGCTAGCCATCATGAGTTCGCTGCCTTCTTGCATGATGTCCGTCAAGAGGAACATCGCCGTGTGACGGCCTTCAGCCTTCACGCGTTCGAGTTCAGCTTGAATGTCAGCCTTCATGTCAGCGACCAATTCCAAGGAAACTAATTCCAATTGACCGACGCCAACCGTGGAGCCGTTCATGTTGAAGTCCTTGAAATCGCGGAAGATCAAATCACGCGGAGCCGTACCGGCCACAGCGCTCTTAGCCTTGAAGAGATCCATACCCAAAGCTTGGATATCTTCGATACCGGCGATAGCGGCCAATTCTTCAGCCACCTTCTTGTCCATTTCCGTGCACGTCGGGGACTTGAAGATCACCGTGTCGGAGAGGATGGCGCAAAGCATGGCACCGGCCAAGCCGGCCGGAATCGTGTAGCCCATGTAGTCGAACATGCGCTTGATGATCGTGTTGGTGCAACCGACCGTCCAGATGACGGCTTCGATCGGAGAAGAGCTCGTCATGTCACCGAGCTTGTGGTGGTCAACGATACCCATCAAATTGGCTTCGTCGATATCAGCCGGAGCTTGAGCCTTGTCGGAGAAGTCGACGAGGTAGATGTCACGGCCGGCAACGCTCGTAACGACTTCCGGAGCCGTCAAGCCGAAGCGTTCCAAAACATAAGCCGTTTCCGGAGCCGGCGTACCTTGAGCGGCAGCCACGACGTCCAAACCGCGTTCACGGTAAAGGTGAGCGCAAGCAAGTGCGGAGATGATGCTGTCAGAGTCAGGGTTCTTGTGACCGAGAATGAGTGCGGACATGTTTGTTTGATCCTAAAAAATTAAGTCAGAATTTTTTGATTTTAGCGCGGTATTGCCGCTAGCGCGAGAGTTTTGCCAAAAAAGCTCGATTTTCCTCTCAGAAAACAACGGATTCCGCCTGCTATCCAAGGTATCATTGCGTTTTTTCGATTCTCCGATTTTCTCCAAGCATGCTCTCATTGATACTTGCCATCGTCTGCGGCGCCCTCACATCGATCGTGATGCGCTTGAGCTCAACCCGTGCCGTCAACGTCTACGGCATGGTGGCATTCAATTACCTCACGTGCTTGAGTTGTGCTTTTGCTTTAAATACCGCCTTTGCGATCGATTCGAGCGAAGGTTTATCAACAGCCATCGGTTGGGGTGTTATCAATGGTGTCCTTTACATGACCGGGATGCTATTGATGCAAAAAAACATCCGATCATCGGGCGTGATTTTGACGACCATTTTTGCCAAATTGGGTGTTTTGATCCCCATTTTCTTGGCAATCCTTTATTTCCAAGAGTCACCCACAACGCTTCAAATCATGGGCATCGTCCTTTCGCTCATCGGGATCGTCCTCATCAAAGACGCC
>JAFNZB010000104.1 GCA_017383055.1 Burkholderiaceae bacterium
AGTTCTTAGCAACGTCAGCAGCCTTAACACCGCAGAAGATGCACATGAAGGAACCACCCATCAACATGAACATTTGGATAGCCAACGTCATGGACAAGCGCTTCTTACCAACCATCGGACGCAATTCCGGGAACATACCCAAGAGAGCGACGATAACGATAACGCCCAAGAAGATGTACAAGGACAACCATTGTTCCTTCGAGAACTTCTTACCGATCAACGTGAGGGAGTCACCGTAGACATAACGCTTCGTTTCCGGATCAGCGATCAAAGCTTGGAATTCCGGATCCTTGTCGAGGTCCTTGCCGCGGACCATGGAGAAGCAACCCACAGCGAAGACACCGATGATACCACCCGGGATCGTGACGGAGAAGAGGTCAACGAAACCGAAGGAGTGACCACCAACCGTGTAACCGTCCATCAAGGCGATCATGGAGACAGCAGCAACAGCGGCCGGGGAGCAGATCACACCCATTTGGGAAGCAATCGTAGAACCAGCCATCGGGCGTTCCGGACGAACACCGTTCTTAATAGCCACGTCATAGATAATCGGGAGCATCGTGTAAACGACGTGACCCGTACCGCAAAGAACCGTCAAGAACCAGCAAACGTACGGAGCCAAGAAGCAAACGTACTTCGGGTTCTTACGCAAGATCTTTTCTGCGATTTGGAGCAAGCAGTCCAAACCACCAGCGGCTTGCAACGTAGCGGAACCGCAAACCACAGCCAAAATCGTGAGAATCACGTCTGTAGGCGGCTTACCCGGCTTCAAACCGAAGCCGAAAATCAAGATGACCAAGCCGATACCGCCCAAGAGACCGAGGGCCATACCGCCTTTACGAGCACCGTAAAACAAGCATGCGAGCATCACAAGGAGCTGCAGCCAAAAGTCCATACCAATATCCATGGTTAATTTCCTTTATCGCTTTACAAAAAAAAGAAGAAGTCACAAATACAAATTTGTCACTTTTCCAAGCAACCGTAATTTTGACACTTTCTGTTACTGAAAGTAGTCAAACGATAAGAATGTTTTGCTCTATTCCAAAGAATGTAAAAAATCTTTACAAAACCCAAAAATGGAGCTAAGTGTAACTACCTAGAATTTTCTGTTATTTGTCGTTTTTTATCCATAAAAACCTGAATTCGCTGATTTTCTGACCATCAAAAACTTTTGTGAAATCAATCGAAATTGTTACCGAGCGATCAAATTCAAGACTTCATTTGATGCTAGGAGAATGGATGCTTTCGATTTAACAAAAACCGAGCTTTCCAAATGCGAAAAAAAGATAAAATTACTTGGTTTTATTTGATGCTCAAATGAGGAGTTTTGATCATGGCAGTGAAGTCTTACGAGTACGCTTACGGCCGCGGTACGAAGACGTTTGAACTCGATGACACGCGAGTTCTCAAGGAAGTGGTTACGCAGGAGTTTCCTCCGATGCAAGACATCAAGCAAGGCGTGCTTGATGCAATCTATAACCCGATCGGTCTGGAACCGATCGACAAGATCATCAAGCCGGGCGATACGGTTGCTTTCATCTGTAATGACTTGACTCGTGTAGCCAATAGCTACGACTTCATGCCGGTCTTGGTCAATGAAATGAATAAGCTCGGCGTTCGTGACGAAGATATGCATATCTTGTTCTCGTTGGGTACGCACCGCAATATGACTCATGAAGAAATGGTCGAAGCCGTCGGTGAAGAAGTGGCTGGTCGCTTGAAGATGTACAACAACGAATGCAAGAAGGAAGAAGATTTCGAATTCTTCGGTACGACTTCTCGCGGTACGCCAGTTTGGGTCAATAAACACCTTTGTCACGTCGATCACGTCATCTTGACGGGCTCCATCGTTCAACACTATTTCTCTGGTTACGGTGGCGGCCGCAAGGCTATCTTGCCGGGTTGTACGGCGATGGAAACGACGCGTGTGAACCATAGCTTCATGCTCGATCCGAATGCTCAATTGGGTAAGATGCAAGGCAATCCGTGCTACGAAGACCAAGTCGAAGGTGTGAGCCTTTTTGCTAAGGGCCGTTCTTTGTTCCTCTTTAACGCTATCTTGAACGCCAAGCACGAATTCCTTCGCATGTATGCCGGTCATTATGTCGAAGCCCACTTGGAAGCCTGTAAGTTTGTTGACCAAGCTTACGGTTGTGTCATTCCGAAGAAGGCTGACTTGGTGATCGCATCCTGCGGCGGTTTCCCGAAGGACATCAACGTTTATCAAATGCAAAAGACGATGGACAATGCTGCTTGCGCCGTACGTGACGGTGGTGTTGTCGTGTTGTTGGCTGATTGCGAAGAAGGTTCCGGCTCTAAGGTTTTGGAAGAAACGTTCCGTCGTCTCGTGACGTTCGAAGCAATCCGTGATGAATTGAAAGACAATTTTGTGATCGGCGCTAACAAGGCTTACGCTGTGGCTCGTCCGATGCAGTCGGCTCGCTACATCTTGGTGACGAGCCTTGATCGTCAGTTGGCCAAGGATATGCACTTTACGGCAGCAGTCGACACAGTTGCAGAAGCTTTAGCAATTGCTAAGGAATATGTCGGTGAAACGCCTGATATCGTTTTGATGCCGGAAGGTAGCTTGACGGTTCCTCGCGTTGAATAACGTTTTAGGACAAGCCCGTGAGGGCTTGATGACACGACGTCTATAAGATGCCCTACTCGAAAAAGTGGGGCATCTTGCAAAAGGAAGACAGGGAAATGGGGTTGGAAGAAATTTTAAAAGGCGTTCAAGACGGTTCTTTGAGCATCGAAGAGGCTCAAACGTGGTTTAAGCGTTATCCGTGTGAGGATCTTGGTTTTGCGAAGTTGGATACGCATCGTAAGTATCGTTCTGGTTTTGCAGAAGTCGTTTTTTGTCAGAGTAAGACAGTTGAACACCTCGTTGCAATCTTTCAAAAGCTCCATTCTTTAGAAGGACGTGTGTTAGGGACTCGTTGTTCCCGAGAGCAGTATGAGGCACTTGCACGTCATATGCCCAAACATTTGCAATACGATCCAGTCAGTCGGATCGTTAAGATTGAAGATGAGCCGATCGAAAAGGTCGGCTTTGTGGCGGTATGCACGGCCGGTACGGCTGATATTGCTGTGGCGGAGGAATGTGCTCAATGTGCGGAATTCTTTGGTGCTAACGTTGAGCGTATCTATGATGTTGGCGTGAGTGGGTTGCACCGTCTTTTGGCTCGATTGGAGCCAATCCAAAAAGCAAATTGCGTGGTAGCCGTGGCCGGAATGGAAGGTGCGTTGGCCTCGGTGATTGGTGGTTTGGTTTCCAATCCAGTCATCGCGGTTCCTACGTCGGTTGGGTATGGCGCTAATTTTCAAGGGCTTTCGGCATTGTTGACGATGCTCAACTCATGCTCTAACGGTGTTTGCACCGTCAATATCGATAACGGTTTTGGTGCGGCTCATTTGGCAGCACAAATCAATCGTTTGGCTGTCGATGGCGGTCATTAAGGGGGTGCGAGAATGACGACGCTTTGTTTGGATTGCTCCACCGGCATCAGTGGCGATATGACCGTTGCCGCTCTTTTGGATTTAGGTGCCGATCAAGATAAGCTCAAAAAGGTTTTAGCCAGTCTTGATGAGCAAGGTTTTGAAGTCAAGATTTCTCGTGTCCAAAAAGCGGCCTTGGACATGATGGATTTCGATGTTGTACTTCGTGAGGATAATCACGATCACGATATGCAATATCTATTTGGTCATGCCCATTCACATTCTCCCGATCATGGTCAGGCGCACACTCATGATCACAGTCATGGTCATCATGGGCATCGTTCTTTATTGGATGTTGCCTTATTGATTAATAACACGTGCGCTAGCGATAACGCTAAGGTCTTGGCGATTCGTATTTTTGAAATTTTGGCTCAAGCCGAAGCCAAGGCTCATGGAAAAAGCATTGCTCAGGTTCATTTCCATGAAGTCGGTGCCATCGATTCCATTGTCGACATTTTGTCGGTTGCCGTGTGTTTGGATGATTTGAGCGTGACCGAGACGGTGCTTCGCAGTCTTAATGAGGGATACGGTACGGTTCGTTGTCAGCATGGAATCTTGCCGATTCCGGTACCTGCCGTTGCCAATATCTGCAGTGCTCATGGCATTGATATGCAGTTTTGCGATATCGAAGGTGAACTCATTACGCCCACAGGGGCGGCTATTTTGGCTGCGCTCAATGTTCGTACGGACCTTCCTGCTAGCTATCGCATTAAGGCCACGGGGATGGGGGCGGGGAAACGTCAGTATTCTCGACCGAGTTTTCTGCGGGCTATGTTACTTGAGGAAAAATCGACAGTCGGTAGTGATGAGATCGTCAAGCTCGAAAGTAACATCGATGATTGTTCGCCTGAGGTTTTGGGCTATGTCATGGATCGCTTGTTTGAAGCAGGGGCATTAGATGTTTGTTATAGCCCGATTTTCATGAAGAAAAACCGTCCGGCAACGATGTTGACCGTATTGTGTAAAGAAGATAAACGATTGAGCTTGGAACGCATTATCTTCACCGAAACGACGACTATTGGTATTCGTCGCATGACAATGCAACGCTCATTGTTGGCTCGTACATTTGAGAACGTACAGACTGAATTGGGCGAGGTGACAATGAAGGTTTGCTCGTATGTGGATCAAAACGGTACACAAACTTTTGTATATCCGGAATTTGAAAGTGTGAAGAAGTTGGCTCAAACGCACGGTCTTCCGTTAAAAGCGGTTTTTGATTTGGCAGTACAAGCGAAGCATCATGATTGATCCAGTCAAAAAGCAGCGGTTGCTCGAACAAGTGAAAGCCTTGGCCGAAGACGACACTGTTCTAGCGTTTTCTGGGGGTGCCGACAGTGCCTTAATGTTGGCGCTTTTGTCTCAAGCAACTCGATGTTCCGGCAAACGTCTTTTGGCGGTCTACATTCGTACGGCATTGATGCCTTCGCGAGATGAGGCTTTGGCTCAAACATTGGCTAAGAAGCTCGGTGTTACTTATGAGGTCATCTCGATCAATGAGTGGGAGGACGAGGCAATCGTTCAAAATGGTCCCGATCGTTGCTATTTTTGCAAACGCAAATTATTTATGGCTCTTCAAGAGAAGGCCGCTCAGCTTGGCATCTCTCAAATCGTTGACGGAACCAATCACGATGACCTCCAAAGTTATCGTCCGGGTTTAAAAGCGATTCGCGAACTCGGTATCCTCAGCCCTTTGGCTCAGTGTGAAATGAGTAAGCAAGACGTTCGAGCCTATTTGGTCGATTTGGATTTGGAAGTCGCCAAGCGTCCCTCGTCGCCTTGTTTGGCAACACGGATTCCTTATGGTACCGTGTTAGAGGTGGAAACGTTGCGACGAATTGAGATTGCAGAGCAATTTTTAACCTCAATGGGATGTTATAACGTTCGGGTTCGCTTGCATGGTGATGTGGCACGAATTGAGGTGGATTCGGCTGAGATGGCTTTGATCGTTCATCATCGTAAGGCTGTGCTAGAACGATTCAAAGCGTTAGGGTTTCTCTACGTTAGTTTGGATTTGGAAGGTTTTCGTTCCGGAAGTCTTGATGTAAAGATTGTTTCCTAAAGATTTCTTCCAAAAAAGATGATGGAAAGCAAGCAATTTTCCTTATTTTATTGAAGGATTTGGGTGTATAACACCCCCCTACTTAATCTGAACTGACCTATAATCATGCGTTAAGTTTTTATTCTGCTAAGGCGGTTTTGCCATTATGGATGTGGATAACAAGTTGTTTGAAAAAATCCGTGATCATCTTCAGAGTCAAGCTCGCAATGGTGAGCGCATTGACACGGAAACTGAACTTGCCAAGCGATTCGGTGTGACGCGATATCGAATTCGCAAAGAATTGGATGTTTTGACGCAGATGGGGATTTTGGTTCGTACGCCTAAGCGTGGGACTTCTGTTCGTGAAGTTGGCGCTAGTAGCCTTCGTGACCAAATCCAAATGCGTTTCGACGTAGCCAATTTTGATGTCGGTGAATTCATCGAAGCGCGTGCACTCATTGAGTGCTCGTTGATGCCTTTGGTAAGTCGTCGTATGACGCCGGCATTGGCTTCTCGATTGGAAGGCACGTTGCAAAAGATGGAAGAGCACGCCGATGTGCCGCTTGAAGCTGACAAGTATGACCGAGAGTTCCACTTGCTCTTGTTGGAAGGTTGCGGCAATCGTGTTCTTCAAGTGTTCTCGGGTGTGTTGGTGACCTACTTTGAAAAGACCTCCGCTCGCATTGCAGATAAGGATCGACAATTTTTCTTAGAAATCGCGCGACAAGAACGAGAAATCCTTCGAGCGATTCGCATGGGCGATGCCGAAAGGGCAACGGCTCTGTTGCGTGAGCACTTGATGGATCAAACGCAAATCCTATAACATTGATTTCCAAGCAAAAAGCAAGCCAAATTGGCTTGCTTTTTGTTTGTTCGTTATGGCTTATTTTTTGGCATTAAGCGAAGCAATTTTGTTTAACAAGGCCGTCGTTGAGCGTTGATGCTCAAATTGAACCGTGACGGTTTTCGCTCCCCATGTGGCAACGAGTTTCGCTTCTGGGAGATCCTCGATACGATAATCGCCCCCTTTGACGTAGATATCGGGATGGGCCAACTCGACAGCCTTCAACGGAACCTTGTCTTCGAAGATGACGACC
>JAFNZB010000105.1 GCA_017383055.1 Burkholderiaceae bacterium
ATTTTCTGTTGCATGGTCTGTTGGCTCATGATGCGCTCTGCCAATTTCTGTGCCCAAAAAATGGGCTCTTCCGGTACCGTGGTTCTGAGCAAAGTGATGGGCTTTTTATTGATTTGTATCGGCGTGCAGTTCTTGGGCTCCGGTATCCGCACGTTCATGACTGGTGCGTGAAACATCTTTAATTTGTTTCACATGAAACGACAAAGGCCATCCGAATCCGGATGGCCTTTTTATTGTGAAGCGATTGAGGTTATTCGACCGTCACACTCTTAGCAAGATTGCGGGGTTTATCCACGTCGTTACCTCGAGCCAATGCCGTGTGATAAGCCAAAAGTTGCAACGGAATCACGTGAAGGATGGGCGAAAGAGCACCATAGTTTTCCGGCATGCGAATCACATGGATACGATCCGTGGCTTCCAAGCCCGTATCGGCATCGGCAAACACGTAAAGCTCACCCTTACGAGCTTCCACTTCCTTCATATTGCTCTTGAGCTTTTCCAAGAGTTCATCGTTCGGCGCAACGGTCACGACCAGCATCGATTCATCAACCAAAGCCAACGGACCGTGCTTCAATTCTCCGGCCGGATAGGCTTCAGCGTGAATGTAGGAAATTTCCTTCAACTTCAACGCACCTTCCAAAGCAATCGGATAGTGCATGCCGCGACCCAAGAAAAGTGCATCTTGCTTGGTGACAAAGCGATCGGCCCAAGCCATCACTTGCGGTTCAAGCGCCAACACATTCGTCACGGCTTGTGCCATATGACGCAAAAGCTTCATGTAATCGGCTTCTTGCTCGGCAGACAATTGACCCTTGACCTTAGCAATCGTCAACGTCATCAAGAAAAGGGCTGCCAATTGGGTCGTGAATGCTTTCGTCGAGGCCACACCGATTTCCACACCGGCGCGGGTAATGTAATGCAACATGCTTTCGCGAACCATCGCACTCGTTGCAACATTACAAATCGTCAACGTCTTTTCCATACCCAAGGAACGAGCATGCTTCAAAGCGGCGATCGTATCGGCCGTTTCACCGGATTGAGAAATCGTCACCACCAACGTATTGGGATTGGGCACGCTGGTGCGATAACGGTATTCACTAGCGATTTCCACATCGACCGGTACTCGTGCGATGGACTCCAACCAATACTTGGACGTCAAGCCAGCATAGTAGGACGTACCACAAGCCAACACCAAGATTCGGTCAATTCCCTTGAAGACTTCCTCAGCCTTTTCACCGAACAACTCCGGCGTAATGGCGGCAACACCTTCTAACGTATCACCGATAGCGCGCGGTTGTTCAAAGATTTCCTTTTGCATGTAGTGACGATACGGGCCCAATTCAACGGAATTGGAGAAGGCACGCACTTGACGAACTTCACGCTTAACCGGTACGAAATCTTCACCTTGGTGGGAATAGATTTCGTAATGATCGGGCGTCATGTCAACAACGTCACCGTCTTCCAAGTAGATGAAACTTTCCGTTTCACCGGCCAAAGCGATCGTATCGGATGCGGCAAACATTTCGCCTTCGCCCACACCCACCACCAAGGGCGAGCCTTGACGAGCCAATACCAATCGATTGGGTTCATCCTTATCGAAGACAGCGATTGCATAAGCACCACGAACGCGATTCAATGCCTTGAACACAGCCTTCAAGAGATCACCCTCGTAGCAATCACGAACCAAGAAAGCCAAAACTTCAGTGTCCGTTTGACCGGCAAACTCAACACCCTTAGCCATCAATTCTTCGCGAATCTCTTCGTAGTTCTCGATGATGCCGTTATGCACCAATGCAATCGTGTCACCGGCAAAGTGCGGGTGAGCATTCACAACAGCAGGAGCACCATGCGTTGCCCAGCGCGTGTGAGCAATACCCAAGGAACCATCAATCGAGTCTTCCTTGACTTGAGCGGCCAATTCAGAGACTCGAGCAACACTGCGAGCACGCTTTAAACCTTGATCCCAAACGGCTACACCGCAGCTGTCATAGCCACGATATTCAAGACGCTTCAAACCCTCGAGCAACACCGGCACGATGTCACGATGACTGGCGCTTGCAACAATACCGCACATATCTTTAATCCTTTAACTGATTACTTATTCTTGACCGGGCGCTTCCAACCGGAAATCGTCACTTGACGAGCACGGCTCAACGTCAATTCGCCTTCAGGCGCATCCTTCGTCAACGTCGTACCGGCGCCAAGCGTTGCACCATTACCAACCGTAACCGGAGCAATCAACTGAGTGTCCGAACCGATGAAAGCATCATCACCGATCGTGGTACGGAACTTATTGACACCGTCATAGTTGCAAGTAATGGTACCTGCACCGATATTGACGCGTGCACCCATGTCCGTATCGCCGATATAAGAAAGGTGATTGACCTTACTGCCATGACCAACAACGGACTTTTTGATTTCAACGAAATTACCGATGTGCGTTTCATCGGCCAATGTCGTACCCGGGCGCAAACGGCTATAGGGGCCCAAACGACCCTTTTGACCGACGACGGCACCTTCGAAGTGACAGAAGGGCAAAATCACGCAACCTTCCCCGACTTCCACATCCTTCAAAACACAGTAAGCACCGACCTTGACACCATCGTGCAACACGACCTTACCTTCGAAAATGCAACCCACATCGATCTCAACGTCTTGACCGCAGACCAATTCACCGCGGACATCAAGACGAGCCGGATCAATCACAGTTACACCTTGTTCCAATAAACGTTGAGCTTGTTGCACTTGGTGAGCGCGTTCCAAAGCGGCCAATTGAACCTTACTGTTAACACCTTCCACCTCGGCAGCGCATTGAGCCAATGCCGTATGAACCTTGATGCCATCGGCCACAGCCATCGCAATCACGTCCGTCAAATAATATTCGCCTTGAGCGTTGTTATTTTTGAGGCTACCCAACCATTCCTTGAGTTTGCGCGTAGGCAACACCATAATGCCCGTGTTGACTTCATCAATGAGACGTTGCTCATCGGTCGCATCCTTTTCTTCAACAATGGCACGCACCTCACCGTCCACACGCACGATTCGGCCGTAGCCCTTCGGGTTAGGAAGCTTCACGGTCAAAAGACCCATTTCGTCGCCGGCAACGTCAACCAAACGATTCAACGTTTCCGTTTCAATCAAAGGCACATCACCCAACAACACCAACGTCGGCTCGTCATCCTTGCAATGCTCCAAAGCTTGCATCACAGCATGACCCGTACCCAATTGCTGAGCTTGAAGCGCAAACATCACATCATCCTGACCAGCAAGACTTGCTTTCACAGCTTCAGCGCCATGACCGACAACCACGATCAAACGTTCGACACCTTCAACCTTACGAGCCTTTTCAAGCACATGATGCAACATCGGCTTCTTGGCCAAGGGTTGCAATACTTTGGGCAACTGCGAACGCATACGCTTACCCATACCGGCAGCCAAAATAACAATATTCATAAAATCCGCTCAGGTTTCATACACAAAATATCTTATACATTTTACTCTATTGAAATGAGCAACTCTGAGAAATATGCATAGAAAGCAAAAAGGACCGTTCCCTTTTGAGAAACAGTCCTTTAGCTTGTTGTATATACCCAACGTTTAGGCTTGATCTTCTTGGTGAATGCCCGAAAGCAACCAACCGCCCTTGCCATTAACAGGCTTGGAAAGAATCCAAGTTTCATCCACACGTTCGGCTTCGCCGTTGACATTGAGGGTACCGTCGAAGTGGACGCCGGCCAAATACTCGTCGCCATCTTGAACAATGCCTCGGAAGTCACTCTTCAACGTCACGATTTCGGTCGTGTAATCTTGAGCACCGCGTTCGCGCAATTGATGCGTCACAGCCAAGAAGACATCATCGCTCGTGAATTCGGACAAAGCCGTCACGTTACCCGTATCCCAAGCCTTTTGCATCTTCGCGAAATTCTTTTCTGCAACGCTCAAGAACGCTTCCATATCAAAGCCTTCAGGCAACGGCATCGTCTTTTGCTCAAACGTGCCCTTATTCATCTCATCCAACACGCTACCGGCCATCGGCGTTTGTTGCGTACCGAACGTTTGCGGTTGCACGGATTCGGAACGAACAGGTTCTTCATAGCTTTGTTGACGATGGTAAGCAGCGCCTGCAGCACCGGCCATGCGTTTCGCCAAGAAGAAGGACATCAACAATCGAATCACCCAGAATGCAACCATTGCACACAATGCAATCATCAAAAATTGCGTGAAGCCTTCACCGAAACCCAAGGCGTGAGCCAAAGCCGTGATACCCAAAGCGGCAGCCAAGCCCATCAACATACCACGCATCGGGCTAGCGGGCTTAGGTGCAGCTTGAGCCGGAGCAGCTTGTTGAGGACGTTGTTGGTTTTGTTGCGCGGCCTTCGGTTGATTGAGCGCCGGCTTCGGAGCCGGAGCCGTACGTTGAAGAGCCGGAGCAGAGCGACCGAAACTCATACCACCACCGAAACGACGTGCAGCGTCAGCCGTAGCCGACAATGACAACATCGTCAAACCAATTGCCAAAATTGCAATGAACTTTTTCATCAGTCTTCCTTTTTGCGACCAATGTGCAAAGCGCAGACACCAAACGTAAGGTTATGCCAATGCACGTTTTCCAAACCGGTTTCTTCCATCATCTTCGCCAAGGTCGGTTGATCCGGGTGAACACGAATCGATTCGGCCAAATAACGATAACTTTCGCTATCGTTGGAAATCTTGCCACCCAACCACGGCATCAAACGGAAAGAATAAAAATCATAGAAAGGTTGCAACAAGCGATTGACCTTGGAAAACTCCAAAACCATGACCTTGCCACCCGGACGACACACTCGTTGCATTTCAGACAATGCGCGATCCTTGTGCGTCATGTTTCGCAAGCCAAAGCTCACCATGACCACGTCGAACGTATTGTCAGGGAAAGGCAACTTTTCGCAGTCACATTGAACCACCGGCATATCAAAACCGGCAGCCTTCATTCGCTTGGCACCCAAGCTCAACATGCTACGGTTGATGTCCGTCGGCCAAACTTCACCATCACGTCCGACACGCTCAGCAAATTTCAGAGAAAGGTCTGCCGTACCGGCAGCCAAATCCAAAACCTTCATGCCACGTGCGACATCGGCCTTACCTACGGCAAACCACTTCCAAAAACGATGCATGCCGAAACTGAGCACATCGTTCATCAAATCGTATTTCGGCGCCACCGAATCGAAAACGTCACGCACTTGCTGCGCTTTTTCTTCTTCAGCCACACGCTTAAAACCAAAATGCGTTTCCTTCGAGGACGTCTTTTCTTTTTCAGTCATATCAACGACCACAAGCCTTTTTGGGCTTGGGTTTAAAAGGTTCATTGCAGGGATCATTCGGGTCGCGGCTAGCACCTGCTGCCTCTAACTTCGCGAGATAATCCTGCCAATAGGTGTCTTGATTCTCACCCAACTCTACAAAATAGTTCCACTCGTAAAAGCCCGAGTCGTGACCATCGGAAAATACCAAACGCAACGCATACGTCCCTACGGGTTCAACTCCCACGATCGTGACATCGCGCTTACCGACTTGCAACACGGCCTCATCCGGGCTGTGTCCTTGAACCTCAGCCGAAGGACTCAACACTCGCAAAAATTCATAAGGAAGCAAATAACGAGTGCCCTCTTCATAGACCAATTCCATCGCCTTGGATTGCTTATGAAGGACGATATCAACAGGTACGCGCATGATCGGTATTTCGTTGAGAATGTTGGGTGGCACCTCCGACAGGAATCGAACCTGTGACGCGACCTTCGGAGGGTCGCATGATATCCACTTCACCACGGAGGCAAGAACAGAGGATTATAAAGCACAAACAAGGACTTTTCGGATGATAATCAAGCTGTTTTGCAACAAGATATTGTATTTGTGCTCAAACATCCATCGGATCGACTTCAACGACCCAATGAACGTTGGTTTTAACCTCAAGAAGCGCGCGGTACCATTGACGCAAAAATACGTTCAACGATGCCTTGCTAGGAGCCTCAATCAAAAGCTGGGCACGTTCTTTATCTGCCACACGCATCAGAGCCATCGGAATCGGATCAAAGACCACGATTTCACGTTCCGGCATCGTCTCGGCAATGCGCTCACCCAAATGAGCCGCATGCTGCAAAAATTCCAATGACTGATTGATATGCGGGGCATCTGCCATCAAAAGCGCTTGCGACACAAAAGGCACGGCACCCTCATTGCGCCGTTCCTTAAGAAGTGCGTCGGCAAACATCTCGTAGCTTTGGCGAGCCAATGCATCAAAAATCGGACGATCACCAAAACGGGTTTGAACCAAAATTTTCGCACTCAGTCCTGCACGCCCCGCACGACCTGACACCTGCATCAAATTCGCAAAAGCTCGCTCTTGAGAACGAGGATTGGCACTGGCTAACTGCGAATCAACATTAAGAACAATCACCGTACTGACACGCTGAAAATCATGGCCTTTGGCAACCATTTGCGTGCCAACCAAAATGTCGACTTCCCCGGCATGAACAGCGTCAAACGCTTTTTGCGCGGAATCCTTACGTTGCGTTGTGTCTCGGTCGATTCGCAAAATACGAGCCTCGGGCCACAATTGAGAAAGCGTTTCCTCCAATCGCTGAGTCCCCGCTCCCACAGGGGCCAAATCGGCATTACCGCAATCGGGACAGTGATGCATCACCGGTGCAGACCATCCACAATGATGACAAATCAAACGACCGTTGCTTTTGTGATAGACCGAATACGTTGAACAATGAGGACACGTCGAAAGCCAACCGCAACTCGGACAGGTGAGCACCGGTGCATAACCTCTTCGATTCAAAAAGACAATGACCTGCTCTTTCCGAGATAAGGCTTGCTCTACCGCTTTGATAACACGCGAGCAGAGCCCCTTATGCGTTTTATCCACTCGAGGATCGACCAACTCCAACGTTGGCATAACCGCCGTTTTAATCGCACGCTCACGTAGCGTTAAAACGCGATAGGTTCCGGATTGAACCTTTGCCCAGGACTCAATCGATGGCGTTGCGGACCCCAAAACAATAGGAATCTTCGCTAAATGAGCTCGTTTAACAGCCAAGTCCCTTGCCGAATATCGAATCCCATCCCCTGCTTTATAGGAGAGATCGTGCTCTTCATCGACAATGATCAAATCAAGGTGAGGAATATTGGCAAAAACCGCCATGCGAGTGCCAACCAAAATCTGGGCTCGACATTCATGCATTGCCAACCAAGAACGTGCACGCTCACCGGCGGAAAGCCCGGAATGCAGACTAACCACCACACGATCTGCAAAACGACGAAGAATTCGACCTTGCAATTGTGGTGTCAGATTGATTTCCGGTACTAAAAAAAGAATTTGAGCATTTGGGTTTCGACTCAAAACCTCGGCCATGATGTGCAAGTAAACCTCAGTCTTACCACTTCCGGTTACACCATGCAAAACAAAAGGACCGAACCCTTTGTGGTCAACAACGGCCTTAACAGCCTCCTGTTGCTCATCATTGAGTACGGGAGGTGTATCAGGCTTCACTGACACCTTGACGCGTTTAGACTCGCGCAAACGCTCTAACGATTTCAAATATTGAGGACGGGGTTTTGCTCTGAAAAAACTAGGAAGATTCGCCATTGCGACTTCACCCCAACCATGTTGGTAGTATTCCGCCGCAAAACGAGTCATCGCCAACCATTCATCATTAACGGGCGATACTTCAGAAAGCAATTGTCGATAAGGTTTGACCTTGGAAGGATCGTATTCGCAATGCTGACTGACCTCAACGATCATCCCAACCATCTCTCGACGACCGACAGGGACAACGCAACGCATCCCCACAACCGGCTCCTCTCCGTTGGGAACTTTATAGCTCAACGGTGCCAAACCCGGCACGTCAACAGCAACCTTAACGAACAAATCCAAACTCATGCCAATCCCAAAAAAATCATCGAGGATAATTCTAGCGGAGTTCATCGGAACACTTCACTGCATACTTTTTGAGCGAATGATCTCCCATTTTGAGCGTCTTCTTTACAGACACACTGCAATTGCCTAAATATCAACAACTTCGCACGAATCAAGCCAAAATCTGTGGATAACTTTGTGGATAATGATTTCACATACCACCACAATAAGAAAACCCCTTGTTATCAAAGACTTCGCTTCATTAACAAGGGGTTTTGCATTTTCATTATAAATCAATGATTTATAAATTTTAACCAATTGTAACTATCGGTTTTTAAAGCCTTTTTAGTTTTCCACATTTTCTTTGTTTTTCTGTGGATAACTTTGTGGAAAAGCTTTTAATGCTTGCTACGACTATAGTTGTGAACTTCGTCAACCAAGATCGAAACGGCTTCAGGCGGCGTAAATTGGTTGATACCGTGTCCCAAATTAAAGACATGGCCACCATTACCCACCGGTCCGAAATCATCAATCACCTTACGGGCTTGAGCACGAATCAATTCTTCGGAACCGAAAAGTACCATCGGATCCATATTGCCTTGCAATGCAACGCGATCGCCGACTCGTTGGCGAACACTCGTCAAATTGCTCGTCCAATCCAAACCAACGGCATCGGCACCGCAAGCGGCAATATCTTCAATCCAAGTGTCACCACCCTTGGTGAAGACGATCACCGGAATCTTTTCACCGTCATACTCGCGATGCAAAAGTTCTACAACACGCTTGGTATAGGCCAAAGAGAACGTTTGGAAATCACGATCAGCCAATGCACCACCCCAGGTGTCAAAAATTTGAACAGCTTGCGCACCGGCTTCGATTTGTGCGTTGAGATACGCAGCCACACTTTGAGCGTTGACTTCCAAAATACGATGCAAGAGATCCGGGCGCGTATACATCATGGTCTTGATCGTACGGAAATCCTTAGAAGAACCACCCTCGACCATGTAGCATGCCAACGTGAACGGACTACCGGAGAAACCGATCAAAGGAACGCGATTATTCAATGCACGACGAATCTCGCTAACCGCATCCATCACGTACTTGAGTTCTTTGTTGGGATCCGGCACATAGAGGGCATTCACAGCCTCTTCAGATTGCACGGGCTTAGCAAAGACAGGGCCTTCACCGGCAACAAAAGACAAACCAAGGCCCATTGCATCCGGAACAGTCAAAATGTCCGAAAACAAAATAGCTGCGTCCAAACCGAAACGATCGACCGGTTGCAATGTCACTTCACAGGCCATGGAGGGCGAATGAGCCAAGTTCAAGAAACTGCCAGCCTTTGCACGCGTTGCGTTATACTCTGCGAGGTAACGACCAGCCTGACGCATCAACCAAAGAGGCGTGTATTCACACTTTTGACGTTGAAGCGCCTTCAAAAACGTATCGTTAATCGGTTTCATATTTTCCTTAATCTCGGTATTCCAAGAATGTCTGATAATAAGCCTGTTTGGTTAAGCACTAAAGCCGACGCCGTTGTTTTAGCAATCCATGCGCAACCCGGCGCTAAGCGCGAAGGTGTCGTTGGGGAATACAACGCTCGACTCAAAATTGCTTTAACGACTCCGCCCGTGGACGGAAAAGCCAATGCAGCGCTTATAAAATTTTTATCAAAAAAACTAGGCGTTCCCCGCTCCAACTTCACCCTTTTATCAGGTGATACGTCGCGCGACAAACGCCTGGCCATCGAAGGCCTCTCTGCGGAGGCCATCATAAAGGCATTAACTTAACGGAAAGTTAGCGAACGACCAAAACGGGGCGATCGATTTGAGCCAAAGTCTTTTGCGTTTCGCTGCCAATAAACAGGCTACCTAAACTACCCATACCGCGGCTAGCCATAACAACGAAATCCACGTCTTCATCAACGGCGGTCTTAGTAATGCACATCCAAGGTGCTTGGCCATGCACAGCCATGACTCGACACTTAAGACCTGCCGTGCGAGCTGCTTCATAAATCTGTGCCAATCGTTCTTGAACGTCCAAATCTTCACCGGCCAAACCCTCACGAGGTTCTTCACCTCGGACAGCCGTCATACCGACAATTTCAGCATTTAACGGCTTGGCAACACCAATCGCAGCCTCTACCGCTTTGGCACTCAATTCGGAACCGTCCGTACAAACTAAAACTTTCATGATCTATCCCTTCACTGACGAATATGGATAGAACCATTTTACAACTCCGCAAGGGGTTTGGTGCCGAAAGTTTCTCGTGAAACTAAGTCGTTTGTCTTGGGTAGACAAAGATTAATTCACACCCCAAAAAGAAAGCGGACCTTTCTCAACTTGTGAGAAAAGTCCGCTCATTGGCAAACGTCTAACGCTGATTAGTGCATCGAAAGCTTCTTGATAGCGGCCAATTGGGCCACCAAGAGAGCCAATTCGTTATCAAGCGAGGCAGCCTCAACGCCGCTTGCATTCTTGCGAGCTTCGCGGGCTTCAGCAATAGCCTTTTCGACCTTGGCATGGTCCAAGTCCTCAGAACGGACTGCGGTGTCTGCCAAAACCGTCACTTGATGCGGCTGCACTTCGATCACGCCACCGGCAACGAACACGTGCTTAACTTCCTTGGTTTCAGGCATCGTGATACGCACGAAACCCGGCTTGATCAAGGAGATGAGCGGCGTGTGTTGCGGCAAGATGCCCAATTCACCGACTTCACCAGGAAGTGCGACGAACTCAGCATCACCGGAGAAGATTTCCTCTTCCGCGCTAACGACGTCAACTTTGATAGTAGACATGAGTTGCTCCGTGGTCGTCTGCCCAGAGAGTGGTTCACGTGAAACACGCTTACCACCCTACAAGGCCATTAGTGCATTTGCTTTGCTTTTTCGAAAGCTTCGTCGATCGTACCGACCATGTAGAAAGCTTGTTCAGGCAAAGCGTCGCATTCACCGTCAACAATCATGCGGAAGCCGCGGATCGTTTCCTTCAACGGAACGTACTTACCCGGTGCGCCCGTGAACACTTCTGCAACGTGGAACGGTTGAGACAAGAAGCGTTGGATCTTACGAGCACGCATAACCGTCAACTTGTCTTCCGGAGCCAATTCGTCCATACCCAAGATGGCGATGATGTCACGCAATTCCTTGTAACGTTGCAACGTTTCTTGAACACGACGGCAAATCGTGTAGTGTTCTTGACCGATGATCAACGGGTCAACTTGGCGGCTCGTGGAGTCGAGCGGGTCAACTGCCGGGTAGATACCGAGAGCAGCGATGTCACGAGACAACACAACCGTTGCGTCCAAGTGAGCAAACGTCGTAGCCGGAGACGGGTCAGTCAAGTCGTCAGCAGGCACGTAAACGGCTTGGATGGAGGTAATAGAACCAACCTTCGTAGACGTAATACGTTCTTGCAACTTACCCATTTCTTCTGCCAACGTCGGTTGATAACCCACAGCAGACGGCATACGGCCGAGAAGTGCGGACACTTCCGTACCAGCCAAGGTGTAGCGATAGATGTTGTCAACGAACAAAAGAATGTCGCGACCTTCGTCACGGAATGCTTCTGCCATCGTCAAGCCGGTCAAGGCCACACGCAAACGGTTACCCGGGGGTTCGTTCATTTGACCGAACACCATGGCCACCTTGTCGAGCACCTTAGATTCTTCCATTTCGTGGTAGAAGTCGTTACCTTCACGGGTACGTTCACCCACACCAGCGAAAACGGAGTAACCACCGTATTGCTTAGCGATGTTGTTAATCAACTCCATCATGTTAACGGTCTTACCCACACCGGCACCACCGAAGAGACCGACCTTACCGCCCTTAGCGAACGGGCAAATCAAGTCAATCACCTTAATACCGGTTTCGAGCAAGTCCACAGACGGGCTCAATTCGTCGAACTTCGGAGCTTCGCGGTGAATCACGCGACGTTCTTCTTCGCCGATCGGACCGCAGTCGTCGATCGGACGGCCAAGGACGTCCATGATACGGCCCAAGGTCTTTTGACCGACCGGAACGGAAATACCCTTACCGGTGTTCTTGACCTTCATACCGCGTTGCAAACCTTCAGAAGCACCCATGGCAATGGTACGAACAATGCCGTCGCCCAATTGTTGTTGCACTTCAAAGGTCAAACCTTCTTCCGCGAGAGTGTTCTTCTCATCCTTTTCTAAGACAAGGGCGTCGTAAACTTTGGGCATTTGGTCGCGCGGGAACTCGATGTCCACCACAGCGCCAATGACCTGAACGATCTGTCCGATACTCATTGGATTACATCCTCATTAAGACACGGCTGCTGCACCGCCGACGATTTCCGTAATTTCCGTCGTAATTGCAGCTTGACGCGTCTTGTTGTAAACGAGTTGCAAATCACCGATAAGCTTATGAGCGTTATCGCTAGCGGCCTTCATAGCCACCATACGAGCGCTTTGTTCAGAAGCCATGTTTTCTGCAACTGCTTGATAGATTAAAGCTTCGACGTAGCGTTTCAACAATACGCCGAGAACCGTGGCGTCATCGGGTTCGTAGAGGTAATCCCACGAATGTTCCCGAGATCCTTCGCCAATTTCTTCAAGTCGATCAGCCGACAAAGGTAAAAGTTGTTCAACAACCGGCTCTTGCTTCATCGCGTTCAAGAAACGCGAGTAAGCCAAATAAACCTTATCCAACTTGCCTTGTGTGTAGAGTTCGAGTTGGGCGTCAATAGCACCAATCAAACGTTCCATGTTCGGGCGATCACCAAGTTGAATCACTTGAGAAAGCACCTCAACGCCAGAACGTTGCAAGAACCCAAGACCTTTATTACCGATAGCCGTAGCGGTGACTTCTGCACCGTTAGCCTTCCAGTCTTTGATCTTATTCCACACAGCGCGTTGAATATTCGTATTTAACGGGCCAGCCAAACCTTTATCCGTCGTCACCATGATCAGACCAATTTTGGCAGCATCATTGCCTACCGAACGCAAGTACGGGTGCTCGAAGCTCGTCGATGCACTGGCTAAGCGTGCAACGATGTTACGGATACGTTCTCCGTAAGGACGAGCCGCAAGCATGCGATCCTGCGCTTTACGCATTTTCGATGCCGCAACCATTTCCATCGCCTTCGTGATCTTTCGCGTATTTTGTACGCTCTTGATCTTGGCGCGAATTTCCTTGGTGCTAGGCATTTGGTCCCCTTAGGTGTTTATCGACTTAGATTAGTAAGTACCGTTGTTCTTAAATTCAACGATCGCAGCCTTCAAGAGTTCCTTGTCTTCAGCAACAAGTTCCTTCTTTTCTTCGATGCGTTGAATCAAATCGGCATGGTGCGTAGCCATGTGGTCACGCATAGCCTTTTCGAAGCGCAAAGCGTCCTTAACTTCAACATCGTCGTACACGCCTTCTTCAACGCAGAAGAGCACCAAAGCTTCTTCCCACACTTGGAGCGGAGAGTATTGCGGTTCTTCATCAATTCAGTAACCACCTTACCGCGTTCCAATTGCTTACGCGTTGCATCGTCCAAATCGGATGCGAACTGTGCGAAAGCGGCCAATTCACGATATTGAGCCAAAGCCAAACGAACGCCACCACCGAGCTTCTTAATGATCTTGGTTTGAGCGGCACCACCCACGCGGGACACAGAGATACCCGGGTTGATAGCCGGACGGATACCTGCGTTGAACAAGTCCGTTTCCAAGAAGATTTGACCGTCGGTAATAGAAATCACGTTCGTCGGAACGAAAGCCGTCACGTCACCTGCTTGCGTTTCAATGATCGGCAAAGCCGTCATAGAACCCGTCTTACCCTTAACAGCACCGTTCGTGAAACGTTCGACATACGTCGGGTTCACACGTGCTGCGCGTTCCAACAAGCGGCTATGCAAGTAGAACACGTCACCCGGATAAGCTTCACGACCCGGCGGACGACGCAACAACAAAGAGATTTGACGATAAGCCCATGCTTGACGGGTCAAGTCGTCATACACGATCAAGGAGTCTTGACCGCGGTCACGGAAGTATTCACCCATCGTAGCGCCTGCGTACGGGGCGATATATTGCAAAGCAGCAGCTTCAGAAGCGGAAGCAGCGACAACGATGGTGTATTCCATTGCGCCGTTTTCTTCCAACTTGCGAACCACGTTAGCAATCGTAGAGGCCTTTTGACCGATTGCGACATAAACGCAGATCAAGTCTTTGCCCTTTTGGTTGATGATCGCGTCGAGTGCGACAGCCGTCTTACCCGTTTGACGGTCACCAATGATCAACTCACGTTGACCACGTCCGATCGGCACCATGGCGTCGATGGACTTCAAACCAGTTTGAACCGGTTGGGACACAGATTGACGATCGATAACGCCCGGGGCCACCTTTTCGACCACGTCGTATTCGTCCGTATCAATCGGACCCTTGCCGTCGATCGGTTGACCGAGGGCATTCACTACGCGGCCGACCAACTTCGGGCCAACCGGCACTTGCAAAATACGACCCGTCGTCTTGACGATGTCGCCTTCACTAATGTGTTCGTAGTTACCAAGAATAACCGCACCCACGGAATCACGTTCAAGGTTCAATGCCAAACCGTACGTGCTGTTGGGGAATTCCAACATTTCGCCTTGCATCACGTCAGAAAGACCGTGAATACGGCAAATACCGTCGGTCACCGAAACCACGGTGCCTTGGGTGCGAAGATCAGCGGAGACCCCAAGGCCTTCGATGCGCTTTTTCAGCAATTCGCTGATTTCACTAGGATTGAGTTGCATTTCTTACAGCTCCGAAATTTATGCGGTGAGTGCCTCTTGCATTTGAGCAAGGCGCGTCTGAATCGATCCGTCAAGTGTCTTATCGCCAACACGGACACGCACACCACCGATCAAATCCGGGTTAACCGTTACGATCGGGGTGAGTTTGACGCCAGGAAAACGATTTCCGAGCGCAACGATCAAATCATTGATTTCAGCTTCGGACATTTCAAAAGCCGTTTCAATGTGAGCGTCAGCGACACCCTCGGACAAGTTCTTAAGTTCACGGAATTGGCGAGCAATTTCCGGCATCACTTCCAAACGACCATTTTCAACCACGACCTTCACGAGGTTAATGGCTTCTGCCGGAGCGTTTTCACCCAAAGCAGAAACGATCAATTCGTTGAGCATATCCGTCGTGAGCTTCGGATCACCGATCACAGAAGCCAATTCCGGAGCGCTCACAACTTGAGCAATACCGTCAATGCAAGCAGCCAATTCGGCAGCTTCCTTGGGTCCCTTATTTGCATCACGCAAAGCCAAGAGGAGGCCTTGTGCGTAGGGACGGGCAATCGTCGAAAGTTCAGCCATAATTAGAGCTTCGCCTTCAATTGTTCAAGCATTTGAGCATGAACGTTTAAGTCAACTTCGCGAACCAAAATTTGCTTGGCACCAGCCACGGCCAACTGAGCAACTTCGTTGCGCAATTGATCACGGATACGTTGGGCTTCTTGAGCAATTTCAGCTTTAGCGGATTCGATGATTCGATCGGCTTCGGCTTGAGCTTGCGTTTTAGCTTCTTCAACAATTGCTTGACCACGCTTTTCGCTGTCAGCAACAATCGCCAAAGCTTGAGCACGAGCTTCTGCCTTGATCGCTTGGCCTTCCTTTTGTGCTTCAGCCAAGGCTACTTCACCTTTGTCTGCAGCTGCCAAACCTTCGCCAATCTTCTTTTGTCGCTCTTCGATTGCTCGAATGAGCGGCGGCCAAATGAACTTCATGGTGACCCAAGCACCAAAGAAGAGCACGGCCATCTGTACAAACAGAGAAGCGTTGATGTTCATTATTCGAACCCCATTTAGTTAGCCCCAAGCCCCCATCAATCAGGGGGCTGCGGTCACTAACAATGTCGTTAATAAAAAGAGACTAATTAAGCTTTTTTATTAGCCGACGAACGGGTTTGCGAAAGCGAACATCATGGCGATACCAACACCGATCAAGAATGCAGCGTCGATCAAACCAGCCAACAAGAACATCTTCGTTTGCAAAGCGTTCATCAATTCAGGTTGGCGAGCAGCAGCTTCGAGGTACTTGGAACCCATGATGGCGATACCCAAGCAAGCACCGATAGCACCGAGACCGATAATGAGGCCAGCAGCCAATGCGACCATAGCGACGTTAGTCATTGCAAAACTCCTTAATCCTAAAAAATGGAGTAAAAGTTAAAAAAATTCAGTTTGTTAGTGACCTTCATGAGCTTGACCAATGTAAACCAAGGTCAACATCATCATAATGAAGGCTTGTAATAAAACGATAAGAACGTGGAAGAGCCACCAACAGATCCCTGCCACGGCGTGTCCAACCACACCAAAGACACTCAATGCGTCGAAACCGACCCAAATAGAGCCCAAGAGTGCGATCAAGAAGAACACAAGTTCCCCTGCGTACATATTACCGAACAACCGCATGCCCAACGAAACCGTCTTGGCAAGGTATTCGATAAGATTCAACGCGAGATTGAACGGCATGAGCAAAGGATGGCTACCGAACGGAGCCGTGAAAAGCTCGTGCGTGAAACCACCAAAACCCTTGATCTTGATGCCGTAATAAATCATGAGGAACAGAACGCCCACGGAAATGCCCAACGTACCGTTCAAGTCGGCCGTCGGAAGCGGACGCAAATAATGAATACCGAACCAACCAGCGATCATCGGAAGTAAATCAACCGGGATCAAGTCGATAGCATTCATCAAAGCCACCCAAACAAAGACCGTCAAAGCCAAGGGAGCGATAAAGGTACGATCACCATGGACAATCGACTTCGCTTGTTCGTCGACCATTTCAACGAGCATTTCGACTGCACATTGCCACTTACCGGGAACACCAGAAGTTGCCTTCTTAGCGCCTCGGTACATGAGCCAGAGAGCCGTAACAAGCATCAAAATGGAGAAGAACAACGTGTCAAAGTTGATCACCGAGAAGTCGATAATGCTCGACTGCTTAGTGGACGACAAGTGCGTCAAGTGGTGAGTAATATACTCAGTTGCGGTGAGAGCTTCAGCTGACATGTTTATTCTCGGGTTAAGAATCCCAAAAAGGAACAAATTAAGACTACGCAGATCGTTGCGATCATTGCAGGCCAAACAAGTCCCTCATACAACACTGCTACGAGGTACATAAGTACCACGGTCACAATGATCTTAATGAACTCACCCACCAGAAGTAATATTGGAGAAAGAGAAGGCTTTACAAGGTTGCAAAGCTTCAAATTCACCGCCAAAACCGCATTCGGAATTGCACAGGAGAAACCTCCCAGAAACGCCGAAGCAGCCGCATCTCGCCCCCCAATTAAAAAGGATAGAAATGCAGCTCCCAGTGTAGCGAAGATTTGTAACAGGACGATTTTCTTCATATTTCTACTCCGGCAAAAGCCTGATACAAACCATCATTATGGGCGGGATTATACGGTAAGTTACTTATAGTTACAAGCGCACCAAACCCCTGCAACTAAAGGCAAAAGCCTCATATCCTTTCGGATATCCCACCTCTTCTTATTATGCTTATATTTTAAGCAAATTCGCCAAAATGGGCCAAAATCCCATCCAGCTGGTCATAGTTGGAAAACTCAATGATAATCTTCCCCTTACCCTTTTTATTGGCATTGAGGGTCACCATCGTTCCCAACTTATTCGAAAGATCCTCTTCCATGCGAAGCCAATCATTGTCTTTCTCAACAACCGCCTTCACCTTCGGAGCATCAGACTTTTTCTGTCCCAAATGAGCGACCAAAGTCTCCGTTTGACGAACAGACAAAGCTTTCGAAATCACTTCTTGAGCAATAGCTACTTGCATCGCAGGCTCCAAACCCAACAATGCACGAGCATGCCCCATCGAAATTTCATTGGCCATCAATTGATCTTGCACTGGTTTAGCCAAATTCAAAAGACGCAACAAATTCGTCGTTGCCGTGCGACTACGGCCAATGGCTTGCGCAGCCATCTCATGCGTCATCTTGAACTCGTTAACCAAACGTAAAATACCAGCAGCCTCCTCAAGCGGATTCAAATCCTCACGCTGAATATTTTCAATCAATGCCCAGGCCAACGCCTTTTCATTTGAAATTTTACGAATAATGACAGGGACTTTCTTCAAGCCTGCCAATTTTGATGCGCGGAATCGACGCTCGCCGGCGATAATCTCATACTTATTCTCACCGATCGGTCGAACCAAAATAGGAGAAATCAAACCTTGTTCACGAATGGATTGAGCCAACTCCTCTAGTGAAGCGGGATCCATTTTCGTACGAGGTTGATATTGACCAGCTTGCAACTGATCAACATTCAACTCACCAACCGTCTCCGTTTGCTTATCTTCACTCAAGATTGCAACTTCATCTTTTTTGCCCAAAAGCGCATCGAGCCCCTTACCTAAGCCACCACGAGCCTTCTTCATAACAGCCATTCTCGCCTCTCCTTATTAAGCCGCTTTTTTATACTTACGCATGCGCTTTAAAAATTCTGCACCAAACTCCTGATAGGCTTTTGCAACCTTACTGGACTTATCATAAAGCAAGCCAGGCCAACCATCACTTGGAGCTTCTGCTACTCGACCG
>JAFNZB010000106.1 GCA_017383055.1 Burkholderiaceae bacterium
GGGTACGATCGAATTGCCGGAAGGCGTTGAAATGGTCATGCCGGGTGACAACATCACGATGACGGTTCAATTGATCAGCCCGATCGCTATGAACGAAGGTTTGCGTTTCGCAGTTCGTGAAGGTGGTCGTACGGTTGGTGCCGGCGTCGTTGCCAAGATCATCGAATAATATCGTATAATCTAGGTAGCGACTCGAAAGGGTTGCTACCGAGATAGGTTAGGGGTATAGCTCAATTGGCAGAGCGACGGTCTCCAAAACCGTAGGTTGAGGGTTCGATTCCTTCTGCCCCTGCCACACAAGATATTGTGCTTCAAGGCCGCGGTCCAGTGATCGCGGCTTGATGTTGTTTGGGAAAGATTTTTTCTCACTAAAGGGTTCGGTGGCTCTCGAAGCTATTCGAACATGGAAATAACTATGAGTATTCAAAACTCTAAGACTGAGCAAGACAAGTCCAGCTCCGACGTCATGATGGTCGCTTTGGCCGTAGTGATCGCCTTGGCTGGTGTTTGTGCTTTCAGCTTGTTGAGCGATCAAGCATTGTTTGTTCGTTTGGCAGCTTTGATCGGCGGTTTGGTGCTTGCTGTTGTGGTGGCTTATATGAGCCCCTCTGGTAAGCGTTTCATCGCCTACGGTACGGAGTCTTATGACGAGTTGCGCCGCGTTGTGTGGCCGACCCGCAAAGAAACGTTGAACTCCACGGGTATGGTGATTGCGTTTGTCGTGGTCATCGCTGTGTTCTTGTTCTTGGTTGACAAGATCATCGAATGGGGTCTCTACGACTTCCTTTTGGCTTTTAGTCAATAATCGAACTCGAGGTGTCTGACATGACGGAATCTCAAGAAGTCGCCACGACGAATATGCGTTGGTACGTCGTCCATGTTTATTCTGGCATGGAAAAGAGCGTGCAACGCGCCTTGATCGAACGTATTAGCCGCTCCTCTGTGGGCGATCAATTCGGTCAAGTGTTGGTGCCGACCGAGGAAGTGATCGAAACGCGTAACAATCGTCGCTATGTGGTCGAACGCCGCATGTACGCCGGTTACGTGTTGGTTCAAATGCTCATGAACGATGATACGTGGCATTTGGTTAAGAGCACTCCGAAGGTGACGGGTTTCTTGGGTGGTAATCGCCCCGCACCGTTGGCTGATCACGAAATCGCCAACATTTTGCAAACGCAAGAACAAACGGCTGATAAGCCGCGTCCCAAGATCAGCTTTGAAATTGGTGAATCTGTTCGCTTGAAGGAAGGCGCTTTTGCCGACTTCAATGGCCGTATCGAAGAAGTCGATTACGACAAGAATCGTTTGCGCGTGACCGTGGAGATCTTCGGTCGCGAAACGCCGGTTGATATCTCCTTCAGCGGCGTCGAAAAGATCTAAAAACAAATATTTACAAAGAGTGGGACTGAAAATTTGCTTTTTGCAAATTTCGATGGTATAGTCCCGCTCTTTCTTTGTATAACTCTAGGGAGCCCTTGCGACGAAGAGTTTGCAAGAGCGCTACAACCTAACTATAGGAATTTTTAAAATGGCTAAGAAAATTGTCGGCTACATTAAGCTGCAAGTTCCGGCCGGCAAGGCTAACCCCTCGCCCCCGATCGGTCCCGCACTCGGTCAACGCGGTTTGAACATCATGGAATTCTGTAAGGCCTTTAACGCCCGTACGCAAGGCGTTGAACCGGGTCTTCCGATTCCTGTTGTGATCACGGCTTACGCCGACAAGAGCTTCACCTTCGTTATGAAGACGCCGCCTGCTGCTATCTTGATCAAGAAGGCTGCTAAGATCACGAAGGGTTCCGCACGTCCGCACACCGACAAGGTTGGTAAGATCACGCGTGAACAAGCTGAAGAAATCGCTAAGACGAAGATGCCGGACCTTACGGCTGCCGATATGGAAGCTGCTATCCGTACGATCGCTGGTTCTGCCCGTTCTATGGGTATCACTGTGGAGGGTCTCTAAAATGGCATTTGTTTCTAAGCGTTTGAAGGCTGAACGCGCTAAGGTTGACTCTCAAAAGTTCTACCCGGTCGCTGAAGCATTGGCTTTGGTTAAGGAAACGGCTCGCGCTAAGTTCGACGAATCCGTCGACGTCGCTATCCAATTGGGTATCGATCCGCGCAAGTCTGACCAAGCTGTTCGTGGCGCCGTTGTGATGCCGGAAGGTACGGGTAAGACGGTTCGTGTGGCTGTGTTCGCACAAGGTGCTAAGGCTGAAGAAGCTAAGGCTGCTGGTGCTGACGTCGTTGGTTTCGACGATCTCGCTGCCTCTGTTAAGGCTGGCGAAATCAACTTCGACATCGTTATCGCTTCTCCGGATGCTATGCGTGTCGTTGGTCAACTCGGCCAAATCTTGGGCCCGCGCGGTATGATGCCGAACCCGAAGGTGGGTACGGTTACGCCGAACGTTGCTCAAGCTGTTAAGAATGCTAAGGCTGGTCAAGTTCAATTCCGTGCTGACAAGGCTGGTATCATCCATGCTTCTATCGGTCGCGCTTCTTTTGACGCCGCCCGTTTGCAAACGAACTTGAACGCATTGGTCGACGCTTTGGTTAAGGCTAAGCCCGCTGCTGCTAAGGGTCAGTACATCCGTAAGGCTGCTGTCTCTTCCACGATGGGTGTTGGCGTTCGCGTCGAAGTGGCAAGCTTGACTGCCTAATATAGAAAAACCCGTGAGGATGATGTATGATGTCGTCCTCGCAAAAGAGGTCGTGAGGCCTCGAGGGCTTTGGGTGGCCATGTTGGGTAACCGATGTGGCCGCTGTCAAAGACCGCTGGAAGGAAAGGTGCTCGTCTTCGGGCGAAATGAAGAAAACGACATCTTCCCGTTAATGATCTTGAGTTGATTGGGTCAACGCCAAAAATCCAATCGATGACAAGAACTCCAGCGTAGACGGCTAACCGAAGAGAGATATTTTCGTTTGTAGCAACAATCGATGTCACAAGCGAAGGAGCTCTCGGAGAGATGCCGGTTATTGTAAACCGGTGCTGAAAGTTATTTTCAGTACCTCTGAGTGGAGCCAGACCGTGGGTCTTAATCGTCAAGATAAAGCGGCAGTTATCGAAGAAGTTAGCAACATCGTTGCTGGTAGCGCTTCGATCGTTATTGCCGAATACCGTGGGCTGAGCGTTGAAGCGGTCACCGAATTGCGCGCTAACGCACGTAAGGAAGGTGTCCAATTGCGCGTGCTTAAGAACACTCTCGTGCGCCGCGCCGTCGCAGGTACGCCGTTCGAAGGTTTGTCTGACAAGTTTGTCGGTCCCCTCGTTTACGGTTTCTCTGCTGATCCGGTTGCTGCCGCTAAGGTGTTGGTCTCCTTTGCCAAGAAGAACAATAAGCTCGTCGTTAAGGGCGGTGCAATGCCTGACAACGTTTTGGACGTTGCTGGTGTTGAACAACTCGCTACGATGCCGAGCCGTGAAGAATTGTTGGCTAAGTTGATGGCTACGATGAACGAACCGATCGCTAAGTTCGTTCGCACGCTCAATGAAGTGCCTGCACGTCTCGCACGCACTTTGGCCGCTGTTCGCGATGCCAAGTAATAAGGCTACTGCCTAAATTAAACTTTTTTTATTAACAAACGAATTTATTTTATTGGAGTCATAAAATGGCCCTTACGAAAGAAGAAATCCTCGACGCAATTGCGTCCATGACCGTTCTCGAAGTTTCTGACCTCATCAAGATGATGGAAGAAAAGTTCGGTGTTTCCGCTGCCGCTGCTGCTGTTGCAGTTGCTGCTCCGGCTGCTGGCGCTGCTGCCGCTGCTGAAGAAAAGACGGAATTCGACGTTGTCCTCGTTGAAGCTGGTTCCAACAAGATCGCTGTCATTAAGGCTGTTCGCGAAATGACGGGCTTGGGCTTGAAGGAAGCTAAGGACTTGGTCGAAGGCGCTCCGAAGGCTGTTAAGGAACAATTGCCGAAGGCTGACGCTGAAGAAGCTAAGAAGAAGCTCGAAGCTGCTGGCGCTAAGGTCGAACTCAAGTAATCTTGAAGATTCGCTAAGTTTGGGGCAATATTCCATAGTAATATGTGGATATTGCCTCGAAGTCCTTTTAGGAGGACTTCGAACTAGGTTTGGTATGGTAGTCGAATTTAGTTCAAAGTCTTCTAAACGAGCAGAAAATCAAAAGACCTCTACAATTCATTGTCCAAAAACGTTGCCGCACGGGTAATTAATTTTGCCTGAGGCGGCTTTTGGCGTCTTTTTATTTTGTAGCTCGTTTTAAAGTCCTATTTTTTCTATAACTCACGTCGAACGGAGTGTCCATGTCGTACTCGTTCACTGAAAAGAAGCGCATTCGAAAGAGTTTCGCAACTCGTCCGAGTGTTCTTGCAGTGCCTTCCTTATTGGAAATGCAACTTCGGTCTTATTCCGAATTTTTGCAAGCCGATGTTGCTCCCGCAGATCGTAACCCGAATGAGGGTTTGCAATCTGCCTTTACATCCATTTTCCCGATCACCAGCCATAATGGCTTGGCTCGTTTGGTTTTCGAGAGCTATTCGCTTGACGAACCGATTTTTGACGTTGCCGAATGCCAATTGCGCGGTTTGACGTATGCTAGCCGCTTGCGTGCTCGCATCCGCTTGGAAATCATCGATCGCGATGATCCGGCGAAGACCCGTATCAAGGAAATCCGTGAGAATGAAGTCTATATGGGCGAAATCCCGCTCATGACGGAAAAGGCTTCCTTCATCGTCAACGGTTCCGAACGTGTGATCGTTAGCCAGTTGCACCGTTCTCCTGGCTTGTTCTTCGAACACGATAAAGGCAAGACCCACAGCTCTGGGAAGTTACTCTTCTCTGCTCGTATGATTCCCTACCGTGGCTCTTGGCTCGACTTCGAATTCGATGCTAAGGATATCGTCTACTTCCGTGTCGACCGTCGTCGCAAGATGCCGGCAACGATTTTGCTCAAGGCTTTGGGCTTGTCTTCGGAAGATATCTTGGCAACGTTCTTCGATTTCGACGACTTTGCATTGACCGCCGAAGGTGCCGACATGACGTTGGTTCCGGAACGCTTGAAGGGCGAAATCGCTCGATTCGATATCAAGCGTGACGGTGAATTGATTGTCGCTAAGGACAAGCGTATTACGGCTAAGCATATCCGCCTCTTGGGCGATATGAAGACGGTTCCGGTCGCTGACGATTTCTTGGTCGGCCGCGTCTTGGCTAAGGCTGTCTTTGACGGCGAAACGGGTGAAATCTTGGCAAATGCCAATGATGAAATCACCGAAGAACTTTTGGCTAAGCTTCGCGAAGCCGGTATTGCTTCTATCCAAACGATCTACTCCAACGAGTTGGATCACGGTAGCTACATCGCCGATACGTTGCGTATCGACGAAACGCCGGACCAATTGGCTGCTCGTATCGCCATCTATCGCATGATGCGCCCGGGTGAGCCGCCCACGGAAGAAGCCGTTGACGCTTTGATGACTCGTTTGTTCTTCTCTGAAGAAACGTACGATCTTTCTCGCGTCGGTCGCATGAAGGTTAACGCACGCTTCGGTCGCAATGACGCCGAAGGTCCGTTGACGTTGACGAAGGAAGACATCGTTGACACGGTGAAGATCCTCGTTGAATTGCGCAATGGCCGCGGTGAAGTTGACGATATCGACCATTTGGGTAATCGTCGTGTCCGCTGCGTCGGTGAATTGGCTGAAAACCAATTCCGTTCTGGTTTGGTTCGTGTTGAACGTGCCGTCCGCGAACGTTTGGCCCAAGCCGAATCTGATAGCTTGACGCCGCAAGATTTGATCAATAGCAAGCCGATTTCCGCTGCTATCCGTGAATTCTTCGGTTCTAGCCAATTGAGCCAATTCATGGACCAAACGAACCCGTTGTCCGAAATCACGCACAAGCGTCGTATTTCTGCATTGGGTCCGGGCGGTTTGACGCGTGAACGCGCTGGCTTTGAAGTTCGTGACGTGCACCCGACTCACTACGGTCGTTTGTGCCCGATTGAAACGCCGGAAGGTCCGAACATCGGTTTGATCAACTCTTTGGCTTTGTATGCTCGTTTGAACGAATACGGCTTCCTCGAAACGCCGTATCGCAAGGTCGAAAATTGCCATGTGACCGATAAGATCGAATACTTGTCTGCTATCGAAGAAGGTAAGTATGTGATCGGTCAGGCTAACTCTGCTGTTGATGAAAACGGTCGCTTGACGCAAGAGCTCGTGAGCTCTCGCGAACACGGTGAAACGGTCATGGTGAGCCCGGAACGCGTTCAATACATGGACGTGGCTCCGTTGCAAATCGTCTCTGCTGCTGCTTCTTTGATTCCGTTCTTGGAACACGACGACGCAAACCGTGCATTGATGGGTGCCAACATGCAACGTCAAGGCGTTCCCTGCTTGCGTCCGGAAAAGCCGGTCGTTGGTACGGGTGTGGAACGTACGGTCGCAGTTGACTCTAAGACCGCTGTTCAAGCCAAGCGTGGCGGTGTGGTTGACTATGTCGACGCTAACCGTGTTGTGATTCGTGTTAACGACGACGAAAACGTGGCTGGCGAAGTTGGTGTCGATATCTACAACTTGCAAAAGTTCACGCGCTCCAACCAAAGCACGAACATCAACCAACGTCCGATCGTCAAGCGTGGTGACTTGGTGGCTCGCGGTGACGTTTTGGCTGACGGTGCATCCACCGATATCGGTGAATTGGCACTTGGTCAAAACATGTTGATCGCGTTCATGCCGTGGAACGGTTACAACTACGAAGACTCGATTTTGATCAACGAACGTGTGGTGGCCGATGACCGCTATACGTCTATCCACATTGAAGAACTCTCTGTGGTGGCTCGTGATACGAAGTTGGGTGCTGAAGAAATTACGCGCGACATCTCCAACTTGTCCGAAAACCAATTGGCTCGCTTGGACGAGTGCGGTATCGTTCAAATCGGTGCTGAAGTCAAGGCTGGCGACGTTTTGGTCGGTAAGGTCACGCCGAAGGGTGAAACGCAATTGACGCCGGAAGAAAAGCTCTTGCGAGTGATCTTCGGTGAAAAGGCAAGCGATGTGAAGGACACGTCCTTGCGCGTTCCGTCCGGTATGACGGGTACGGTGATCGACGTTCAAGTCTTCACGCGTGAAGGCGTTGAGCGCGATGCACGTGCCAACTCCATCATTGACGAAGCTTTGAAGCGTTATCGTCAAGACTTGGATGAAAAGCTTCGTATCGTTGAAGGCGACGCTTTTGCTCGTTTGGGTCGTTACCTTGAAGGCAAGATGGCCGAGGGTGGTCCGAAGGGCTTGGGCAAGGGCGCTTTGACGAAGGAAGCCGTTGAAAGCTTGAAGGGCTACGAAATCTTCGAATTGCGTATGGCTGAAGAAGCCGATCAAAAGCGTTTGGAAGATACGCGTGCCAAGTTGGAAGAAAAGCGCGAAGAATTTGCTCGTGCTTTCGAAATCAAGCGCATGAAGCTCACGCAAGGCGACGAATTGCCGCCGGGCGTGTTGAAGATGGTCAAGGTTTACATCGCTGAAAAGCGTCGCTTGCAACCTGGTGACAAGATGGCTGGTCGTCACGGTAACAAGGGTGTGGTCTCCAAGATCTGCCCGGTTGAAGATATGCCGTACATGGCCGACGGTCGTCCCGCAGACGTCGTGTTGAACCCGTTGGGTGTGCCGTCTCGTATGAACATCGGTCAGGTGTTGGAAGTTCACTTGGGTTGGGCTGCTAAGGGCTTGGGCTGGCGCATTGGCGAAATGCTCAAGACGGCACAAGCCGCTCAAATGCGTGAATTCTTGAACAAGATTTACAACGAAACGGGTAAGAGCGAAAACTTGGATCTCCTCACGGATGAGGAAATCATGACGATGGCTCAAAACTTGTCTCATGGTGTGACGTTTGCAACGCCGGTGTTTGACGGTGCTACGGAAGAAGAAGTTGGCAAGATGCTCGACTTGGCCTTCCCGGAAGACATCGCCAAGCAATTGGAATTGACGCCTGCCAAGACGCAAGCCACGCTCTATGACGGTCGTACGGGTGAAGCCTTTGATCGTCCGGTCACGGTCGGTTACATGCACTACTTGAAGTTGCACCACTTGGTCGATGACAAGATGCATGCTCGCTCTACGGGTCCGTACTCGTTGGTGACGCAACAACCGTTGGGTGGTAAGGCTCAATTCGGTGGTCAACGTTTCGGTGAAATGGAAGTTTGGGCTCTTGAAGCTTACGGTGCTTCCTACATCTTGCAAGAAATGTTGACTGTGAAGTCTGACGATGTGAACGGTCGTACGAAGGTTTACGAAAACATCGTTAAGGGCGAACACGTGCTCGAAGCCGGTATGCCGGAATCGTTCAATGTGCTCGTGAAGGAAATCCGGTCGTTGGGTATTGACATCGACCTTGAACGTAACTAAGGACAGAACAGATGAATCCGCTTATCGATCTGTTTAAGCAACTTAATCAGGAAGAACACTTCGACGCGATCAAGATCGGTCTTGCATCGCCGGAGAAGATTCGTTCCTGGTCCTATGGTGAAGTGAAGAAGCCGGAAACCATCAACTACCGTACTTTCAAGCCGGAACGTGATGGTTTGTTCTGTGCCAAGATCTTCGGCCCGGTCAAGGACTACGAGTGCTTGTGCGGTAAGTACAAGCGCTTGAAGCACCGCGGTGTGGTCTGCGAAAAGTGTGGCGTCGAAGTCACGCTTTCCAAGGTGCGTCGTGAACGCATGGGCCACATCGAGTTGGCTAGCCCGGTCGCCCACATTTGGTTCTTGAAGAGCTTGCCGTCTCGCATGGGTATGGTGCTCGATATCCCGTTGCGCGATATCGAACGCGTGCTTTATTTCGAAACGTACTGTGTTGTCGATCCGGGTATGACGGACTTGACGCGTGGTCAATTGTTGAGCGAAGACGAATACCTTGAAAAGGTCGAACAATACGGTTCTGACTTCAAGGCTATGATGGGTGCTGAAGCCATTCGCGAAATGTTGCGCACGATCGACGTCGATTACGAAGTCGAAAGTTTGCGTCGCGAATTGGAAGAAACGTCCTCTGATGCCAAGATCAAGAAGTTCTCCAAGCGTTTGAAGGTTCTTGAAGGTTTCCAGCGTTCCGGCGTGAAGCCCGAATGGATGGTCATGGAAGTCTTGCCGGTGTTGCCGCCTGACTTGCGTCCGCTCGTTCCGTTGGACGGTGGTCGTTTCGCCACTTCCGACTTGAACGACCTCTATCGTCGCGTGATCAACCGTAACAACCGCTTGAAGCGTTTGCTCGAATTGAAGGCTCCGGACATCATCATCCGCAACGAAAAGCGCATGTTGCAAGAAGCAGTGGACTGCCTCTTGGATAACGGCCGTCGCGGTAAGGCGATGACGGGTCCGTCCAAGCGTCCGTTGAAGTCCTTGGCCGATATGATCAAGGGTAAGAGCGGTCGCTTCCGTCAAAACTTGTTGGGTAAGCGCGTGGACTACTCCGGTCGTTCCGTGATTACGGTTGGCCCGTACTTGCGCTTGCACCAATGCGGTTTGCCGAAGTTGATGGCTTTGGAATTGTTCAAGCCGTTTATCTTCAACAAGCTCGAACGCCGTGGTTTGGCCATGACGATCAAGGCTGCCAAGAAGATGGTCGATCAACAAGATCCGGTCGTTTGGGACATCCTTGAAGAAGTCATTTATGAACACCCGGTGATGCTCAACCGTGCACCGACGTTGCACCGTTTGGGTATTCAAGCTTTCGAACCGAAGTTGATCGAAGGTAAGGCCATTCAATTGCACCCGCTCGTTTGTGCAGCATTTAACGCTGACTTCGACGGTGACCAAATGGCTGTTCACGTTCCGTTGTCCTTGGAAGCACAATTGGAAGCTCGTTCTTTGATGATGGCTTCTAACAACGTGTTGTTCCCGGCTAACGGCGATCCGTCCATCGTGCCGTCTCAAGACATGGTGTTGGGTCTTTACTACTCCACGCGTGCTCGTATTAACGGCAAGGGCGAAGGTATGTTCTTCGCTGACGTGGCAGAAGTTCAACGTGCATACGACAACAAGCAAGTCGAATTGCAAACGCGTTGTACGGTTCGTATTAAGGAATACGAAATCAACAAGCAAACGGGTGAAAAGACGGCAAAGGTTGTTCGCTACGAAACGACGGTTGGTCGTGCTTTGCTCTCTGAAATCTTGCCTGAAGGCATGAGCTTTGCAGAATTGAACCGTGCATTGAAGAAGAAGGAAATTGCTCGCTTGATCAATACCTGCTTCCGTAAGTGCGGTTTGCGTGCAACGGTGCTCTTTGCTGACCGCTTGAAGGACCGTGGTTACGCTTTGGCAACGATCGGTGGTTTGTCCATCTGTATCGGTGACATGACGGTTCCGGATCAAAAGAAGAAGTTGGTTGCTGCCGCTGAAGCTGAAGTGAAGGAAATCGAAGCTCAATACTCGACGGGTTTGGTGACGCAAGGCGAACGCTACAACAAGGTGGTTGACATCTGGGGTCGTACGTCCGATCAAGTCGGTAAGGTGATGATGGAAGAACTCTCTCACGAACCGGTGATCGACCGTCATGGTAACCCGACCAAGCAAGAGTCTTTCAACTCCATCTACATGATGGCTGACTCCGGTGCTCGTGGTTCCGCAGCTCAGATCCGTCAGTTGGCTGGTATGCGTGGTTTGATGGCTAAGCCGGACGGCTCCATTATTGAAACGCCGATTACCGCTAACTTCCGTGAAGGTTTGAACGTTTTGCAATACTTTATCTCCACCCACGGTGCTCGTAAGGGTTTGGCAGATACGGCATTGAAGACGGCAAACTCCGGTTACTTGACTCGCCGTTTGGTTGACGTGACGCAAGACTTGGTGGTTGTTGAAGACGATTGCCAAACGACGCGTGGCGTGAACATGAAGGCTTTGGTCGAAGGCGGTGACGTCATTCAATCCTTGCGCGATCGCGTTTTGGGTCGTGTGACGAGCGCTGACGTGCTCAATCCGGAAACGGGTGAAGTCGTGATCGGTACGGGCGTGATGTTGACCGAAGACGAATGCGACGAAATCGAACGCTTGGGTATCGACGAAGTGTCCGTCCGTACGCCGTTGACGTGTGATACGCGTTACGGTTTGTGCGCTAAGTGCTACGGTCGTGACTTGGGTCGCGGTTCCTTGGTTAACGCTGGTGAAGCAGTTGGTGTTATCGCCGCTCAATCCATCGGTGAACCGGGTACGCAGTTGACGATGCGTACGTTCCACATCGGTGGTGCAGCAAGTCGTGCTGCTGTGGCTAGCTCTGTGGAAGCTAAGGTTGCCGGTACGGTGAGCTACTCTTCCGCTATGCGTTATGTGACGACGGCTAAGGGTGACTTGGTGGTGATTTCTCGTTCCGGCGAAGTGATCATCAGCGACAATGGTCGTGAACGTGAACGTCATAAGGTTCCGTACGGTGCCACGTTGACGGTCAAGCCTGATCAACAAATCAAGGCTGGTACGCAATTGGCTAACTGGGATCCGATGACGCGTCCGATTATCTCCGAATACGGTGGTACGGTCCAATTCGAAAGCGTGATCGATAACGTGACGGTGATGAGCCAAACCGACGAAGTGACGGGTCTTTCCAGTCTCGTCGTGATCGATCCGAAGCGTTCTACGAGCACGGGTCCGAAGGGTAAGAAGACGACGACGCAAGCTTTGCGTCCGGCTGTTCGCTTGCTCGATGAAAACGGTAACGAAGTCAAGATCCCGGGTACGGATCACCGCGTGACGATTCAATTGCCGGTTGGCGCTTTGATCGTGGTTCGCGACGGTCAAAAGATCGGTATGGGTGAAGTGCTTGCTCGTATTCCGGTTGAATCTCAAAAGACGCGTGACATTACGGGTGGTTTGCCGCGTGTGGCAGAACTCTTCGAAGCTCGCTCTCCGAAGGATGCCGGTATGCTCGCCGAAGTGACCGGTACGGTGACGTTCGGTAAGGAAACCAAGGGTAAGCAACGCTTGGTGATCACTGACCAAGAAGGTACGGATCATGAATTCTTGATCTCCAAGGATAAGAACGTCTTGGTCCACGACGGTCAAGTGGTTCAAAAGGGTGAAGAAATCGTCGACGGCCCGGCCGATCCGCACGATATCCTTCGCTTGCTCGGTATTGAAGCTTTGTCTCGTTACATCGTTGACGAAGTTCAAGACGTTTACCGCTTGCAAGGTGTGAAGATCAACGACAAGCACATTGAAGTGATCGTTCGCCAAATGCTCCGTCGCGTGAAGATCGCCGATCCGGGTGATACGCCGTTCATCCGTGACGAACAAGTGGAACGTTCCGAAATGTTGGACGAAAACGATAAGGCAATTGCTGCAGGCAAGCGCCCGGCTACCTACGAAAATGTCCTCTTGGGTATTACGAAGGCTAGCTTGTCGACCGACTCCTTCATCTCGGCTGCTTCCTTCCAAGAAACGACGCGTGTTTTGACTGAAGCTGCCATCATGGGCAAGAAGGACGAATTGCGCGGCTTGAAGGAAAATGTGATCGTTGGTCGCTTGATTCCGGCTGGTACGGGTTTGGCCTACCACCGCACGGTCAAGGAAAACGAAGCTGCCGAAGCTGCTAGCTACGCTGACTTCAATACGGAAAATGCTGAAGAAGCAACGACGGTTGAAGCAGTGGTCGCTGAAGAAGTTCCGGCTGCTGAATAACAAGCGGATGGGGACTGCTTAACAAGGCAGTCCCTTATCTAGTATCGATCACCCGCTTTATGAGAGTAAAAGCGGGTTGGTCGATTTAATTTTTTTTCTCTAACTGCTTGACAGATTGAGAAAAAAATACGATACTCTCAACCTTTCCGAAGCTCTTAGTTCGGAATGCCTTTCATTGGTTTGAGAATTTGAACCGGTGAGGGGCGTTTTGTGCTTTGAGTAAGGACGTTTTAAACCAGCAATTCTCTCTTCCATGCAAGGCTTGGTTGAGGAATTTTAAATACGGACTTTTATGCCTACTATTAACCAATTAGTGCGTAAGCCCCGTGAGCTCACGCATGACAAAAGCAAGAGCCCCGCGTTGAAGAACTGCCCGCAAAAGCGTGGCGTCTGCACGCGTGTGTACACCACCACCCCGAAGAAGCCGAACTCCGCTCTCCGTAAGGTGGCCAAGGTGCGTTTGACCAACGGCTTTGAGGTCATTTCTTATATCGGTGGTGAAGGCCACAACTTGCAAGAACACAGCGTCGTGTTGATCCGCGGCGGCCGTGTTAAGGACTTGCCGGGTGTGCGTTATCACATCGTTCGCGGTTCTTTGGACACCCAAGGTGTTAAGGATCGTAAGCAATCTCGCTCCAAGTACGGCGCCAAGCGCCCGAAGGCAGCTTAATTCGCGGCGCTATGTAGCCGTGAACGGCATTAGTTGTCCGATGGTGTGGCAGCTAGGCCGAGTAAGTCGCGATCCTAATTGAGTGATCGCATTGTTAATGACTGAAGACTACGAAAGAGGAAAAAAATGCCCCGTCGTCGCGAAGTACCGAAACGTGAAATTTTGCCGGATCCTAAGTTCGGCTCTGTTGAAATCTCCAAGTTCGTGAACGTTATCATGTTGGACGGTAAGAAGGCCGTCGCAGAACGTATCGTTTACGGCGCCCTTAGCGAAATCGAATCCAAGACCGGTAAGAACGCTCTCGAAGTGTTCACGGCAGCTTTGAACAACGTCCGCCCGGTGGTGGAAGTTAAGAGCCGTCGTGTTGGTGGTGCTAACTACCAAGTCCCGGTGGAAGTTCGCCCCGTCCGTCGTATGGCTTTGGCTATGCGTTGGTTGCGCGAAGCCGCTAAGAACCGTGCTGAGAAGTCCATGCCCCAACGCTTAGCTGGTGAGTTGTTGGATGCTGCTGAAGGCCGTGGCGCCGCCATGAAGAAGCGTGATGAAGTTCACCGCATGGCAGAAGCTAACAAGGCTTTCTCTCATTTCCGTTTCTAATTTGATTAACTTGACGTGGTGTCCAACGGGCTCCACGTCATCTCCACTTTAGGGGAATAATAATGGCTCGTACTACCCCGATCGCGCGTTATCGCAATATCGGTATCTCTGCTCACATCGACGCAGGTAAGACCACGACCACGGAACGTATCTTGTTCTACACGGGCGTTACGCACAAGCTCGGTGAAGTGCATGATGGCGCTGCCACCATGGACTGGATGGAACAAGAACAAGAAAAGGGTATTACCATTACCTCCGCTGCCACGACGACGTTCTGGCGCGGTATGGATGGTACGTTCCCGGAACACCGCTTTAACATCATTGACCCCCCGGGGCACGTTGACTTCACGGTCGAAGTGGAACGCTCCATGCGTGTTTTGGACGGCGCTTGCATGGTTTACTGTGCAGTCGGTGGCGTTCAACCGCAATCTGAAACGGTGTGGCGTCAAGCTAACAAGTACGGTGTGCCGCGTTTGGCAATGGTCAACAAGATGGACCGTACCGGCGCTAACTTCTTCAAGGTTTACGAACAAATGCGTGTTCGCTTGAAGGCTAACCCGGTTCCCATCGTGATCCCGGTCGGCGCTGAAGACAACTTCCGCGGCGTGATCGATTTGATCAAGATGCGCGAAATCATTTGGGACGAAGAATCCCAAGGTATGAAGTTCGAATACGGCCCCATCCCGGCTGAACTCCAAGCTGACGCTGAACAATGGCGTGAAAACATGGTCGAAGCTGCTGCTGAAGCTAGCGAAGAACTCATGAACGAATACTTGGAAAACGGCGAACTCTCCGAAGAACAAATCATCGCTGGTTTGCGTCAACGTACGATCGCTTGCGAAATCCAACCGATGCTTTGCGGTACGGCTTTCAAGAACAAGGGCGTTCAACGTATGCTCGACGCCGTGATCCAATTCTTGCCGTCTCCGGTTGATATCCCGGCAATGAAGGGTGTCGACATGGACGACCAAGAAGTCACGCGTGAAGCTGACGACAAGGCTCCGTTCGCATGCTTGGCATTCAAGATTATGACGGACCCGTACGTTGGTCAATTGACGTTCTTGCGCGTTTACTCCGGTAAGGTCAACTCCGGTGACACGGTTTTGAACTCCGTTAAGAACAAGAAGGAACGTATCGGTCGTTTGTTGCAAATGCACGCAAACGAACGTAAGGAAATCAAGGAAGTCTTGGCTGGTGACATCGCTGCTGCAGTCGGTTTGAAGGAAGTTACGTCCGGCGATACGCTCTGTGACGCTGCTGCTCCGATCATCCTCGAACGCATGGAGTTCCCGGAACCGGTGATCTCTCAAGCTGTCGAACCGAAGACGAAGGCCGACCAAGAAAAGATGGGTATCGCTTTGAACCGCTTGGCTCAAGAAGACCCGTCCTTCAAGGTTCGCACGGACGAAGAATCCGGTCAAACGATTATTTCCGGTATGGGCGAATTGCACTTGGAAATCTTGGTTGACCGTATGCGTCGTGAATTCAACGTTGAAGCAACCGTTGGTAAGCCCCAAGTGGCCTACCGTGAAACGATCCGTAAGGTCGAAGAAAACGCTGAACACAAGTTTGCTAAGCAATCTGGTGGTCGCGGTCAATACGGTCACGTTGTCTTGAAGCTCGAACCGCAAGAACCGGGTAAGGGTTTCGAATTCGTTGACGCTATTAAGGGCGGTGTGGTGCCCCGTGAATACATCCCGGCTGTTCAAAAGGGTGTCGAAGACACGTTGAAGGCTGGTGTGCTCGCTGGTTATCCGGTGGTCGACGTGAAGGTCACGTTGCACTTCGGTTCCTACCACGAAGTTGACTCCAACGAAAACGCCTTTAAGATGGCAGCTTCCATGGCATTCAAGGAAGGTATGCGTAAGGCTGCTCCGGTCTTGCTCGAACCGATCATGGCTGTTGAAGTTGAAACGCCGGAAGAAAAGATGGGCGACGTCATGGGTGACTTGTCTTCTCGTCGCGGTATCATCCAAGGTATGGACGACATCGCTGGCGGCGGTAAGACGATCCGCGCTGAAGTTCCGCTCGCCGAAATGTTCGGTTATGCAACGCAACTTCGCTCCTTGACGCAAGGTCGCGCTACGTACACGATGCAATTCAAGCATTACGCTGAAGCACCGAAGAACGTGGCTGACGAAGTCATCGCTGAAAAGGCAAAGTAATTAAGAATTGTCGAGATTCTCGACTATAAATAGTAAAATAGTCGGGATTCTCGATTAACCGATTTACTCTATAAGGAACCATAAGAAATGGCTAAAGGTAAATTTGAACGCACGAAGCCGCACGTGAACGTCGGTACGATTGGTCACGTTGACCACGGTAAGACGACGTTGACGGCTGCTATCACGACGGTTCTCGCTTCCCAATTCGGTGGCGAAGCTCGTGCATACGACCAAATCGACGCAGCTCCGGAAGAAAAGGCTCGTGGTATTACGATTAACACGGCTCACGTTGAATACGAAACGGAAACGCGTCACTACGCTCACGTTGACTGCCCGGGCCAC
>JAFNZB010000107.1 GCA_017383055.1 Burkholderiaceae bacterium
ATATGCTTCGCTACTATTTCCGCAATAGCAATTACAGCCGTGTCGCCTGTGCTGACGAACGTTCCATTGATGCGTTTTTGTTGGCGTATCGACCGCACGATGAGACGCTGGCCGATGAGTGGTTCAAAGCCAATATCGATTCTTTGACAGAGAAAGAGCGCCAAATTGCGCACGAGTACCGAGCATACTTGCAAGCGCAATCCAAGCGTCTGGCAGAGGCCGCCAGTGGGCATTATTTGATCGCTGGGCTCTTTGTGAGTTGTAAGAGAGGGGCTGGCGCACCGCTTATGCAAATGCTCTTAGAACAATGCGAAAAGGAAGGCTACGAATCGTTATATCTTTGGGCAGACTCTGCCTGCAACTACTCATACTATGAAAAACGTGGATTCGAGAAAGTTGGATTTCATCGAGATTGTGAATTTGTAGACGGACAAAAATTCGATATTTACGTGTTTCGAAAAACGTTCTAATGAGTATCCAAAACAAATGCCGAGTTCATGACTGAACTCGGCATTTTGTTTGGGTTTCTATCAAGCTTAGTGCTTGTGATACGGGTCTTCGTTGCCGGAGATGATCTCGGCGGCGTGACGCAAGCTCTTGGCAATGCTCAACGACAAAGCATTGTCATTCATAATCGAGGTTGCAACCGTATCGGTAATGAGCTTGTTACGAATCAAAGAGTCAAGCGAGTTCGAAGACACGGCGTCGAACTTGAGCTTATTCTTATCCAACTCAATCTTGATCAATTGGACTTCTTCAGCCGTTTGCGCTTGCAACAAGCGCTTGACCAAGCGAAGCATACGAAGCATGTTACGGCGAATATGAGAGTATTCGGCCTTCACGTTCGGGTCGTTCGAGAAACCGTACTTTAAGATGTTTGTATGAAGCTGTTGCGTATCCTTCAGTGCGGCAGCCATAAAGAGGTTAGCGCGGCGCACGTCCATGAATTCGGTAGCGTGTTTATGTTCTTTTTCAATGCTACTGGCACGTACGGCAAAGTCGATGATGTCCGAATAGATGCCTTTGAAATGCTTTTGATAGAGCTCTTCAAAGTCTTCTTCAACGGGTTCGTCACGTTGCGGAACGATGGTACTGGCCGAGCTCAACGAGTCGATGTCTTCGGGGCGAATACAAATCATCTGAGAGATGATGTCCATCGAATTTTGCATCAAGCGACGGGTTTCTTGATTCAAGGTCTTCAATGCAGAGCCACTGAATTCAATGGCACTTTCATTCAAATACTTGGCGCGTTCAACGCTACCGCCCTTGTTACTGCTCACAACGTAGCGATTTAAGAACGTACACATTTGAGAGATTAGAGGCGTCAAAATGACCGTGGCGACCACGTTGAAGATCGTCATGAAAATGGCCAAACGGAAGACATAGTCGTCAAGGGAGACACCAATCATCGGAGCAATCCAGTCGGTTGCCATCGAGTAGTATTTGATGAAAACAATGGCGAGGGCTGCGGCAAACACGTTGAAGAATACGTGCGTGACGGCGATCTTCTTACCCTCGATGTTTGAATTCAACGAACCGATCACCGTGAGCATCGTACTGCCGATGCTGGCGCCGATCGCGATACCGATGGAGTTTTCATACGAGATTTGGTTGACGGTCAATGCAGCAATGGCCAACGTGAGTGTTGCGTGAGACGACTGAGTCACGCACGTCACAAGGAAACCGATGCCCGTATAGACCAAAAGCCCCATGAAGCCGCTCATCTGGTATTGGCTGATATCGATCGTTTCCTTGAAATAAACGAAACCGTCCTTCATCCAAGAGATGCCTAAAAAGAGCAAACCCAAGGACAAAAGGAACAAACCGGCACCGCGGACGTGCTTTTTCTTGTTGAGGTAGAAAACAACGCCGAAGATGATAAAAGGCATAGCCCAAACGGCGATTTGGGACTTCACGCCCAAATAACCCAAAATCCAAGCGCTACAAGCGGTCGACAAGTTGACGCCATAAATCATGGCTACGCCAGAGGAGAGGCTGATCAAGCCGGCACTCAAAAAGGAGATGGCGATGATCGTCACCAAGCCGCTTGACTGTAAAAGCGTGCTCAACGTAAAGCCGAAGCTAAAGGATTTCCAGTTTTTACCGGCGACGTGATCGAGGAATGCATTCAAAAGGCCCCCGGAGAGGATCTTGAAACTTTCACTCAAAAGCACCATGGCGAACAAGAACATGCAAACACCCGTACAGATCGTCAGGAAGCCGGCGTTTTGCATCAAAAAGTACATCGCCCCGCAGGCAAAGACCACGGAGGTGAAAACGGTGATAAGGCGTTGAGTGCGCGTTTGAATGGCAGCCATTGTTCTTCTTTTTCTTTTGGGATTCGGTGGTAGTCTCGTCCGATTTTTAGGGAGTGCGAATTGTGTTCGCTATGAGTGTTCGACGAGCTACTCTTAACTAGCTAATAAAACCGTGAAATTATAAGGATTTCTCACATTTATTTGATTGTGCAAAATAAGAAAAAGCAGCGAAAAATCGCTGCTTTTTCATTTTGGTAACCAAATCGTAGGATTAAGCGTCGATTTCTTGGCTCTTCGTGATGATTTCTGCAGCATGGCGCAAGTTCTTGGCGATGCTACGAGACAAGGCGTTGTCGTTCATAATCGACGTAGCCATGGCATCGGTAATCAAACGATTACGAATCAAAGAGTCCAAAGAGTTCGAAGAGATGGCGTCGAACTTGTTCTTGTTCTTATCGAGCTCAAGCTTTAAACGAGCAATTTCTTCGTGGTCAATGGTATTGCACATCGTTTGGATCAAACGAAGCATGCGCAAGAGATTACGACGGATGTGCGAATACTCGGCCTTGATGTATTCGTTGGTCGAGAAGCCGTACTTCGTCATGTTTACGCTAACTTGTTCCACATCCTTCAACGCGGCGGCCATGAAGAGGTTAGCGCGGCGAATGTCCATGAATTGCGTCGTGTACTTGGCGTCCTTTTGTGCGGCGCTCGCACGCACGGCGTAATCGATGACGTCGGAGTAAATCGCCTTAAAGTGCTTTTGGTACAAGTTTTGGAAGTTTTCTTCCGGCAAATCGTTACGTTGCGGAATGACCTTGCTCACGGACTCGTCCGTATCAACGTCTTCGGGCTTGATGTAAATCATGCGGCAGATGATGTTGGACGTATTCTTCATCAAGCGCTTCGTTTCCTTCGTCAACGTTTCGATCGCACTGTGGCTAAATGCGATGGCGTCTTCACTCAAGAACTTGGCGTGTTCCGTTTCGCTGTCGTTGTTCTTGCTCTTCATGAAGCGATTCAAGCAGTAGCAAAGTTGCTTGATGAGCGGCAAGAGCAAGATCACGCCCGTCACATTAAAGAGCGTCGTGAAGATGGCAAGCTTATAGACGCTGTCGTCAGGAGCGATGCCGAGTACCGGAGCAATCTCATCGATGGCCCAG
>JAFNZB010000108.1 GCA_017383055.1 Burkholderiaceae bacterium
AAGTGATTACCCGTCAACTGACCAAAGAGATTCTCTTAACGACAGGCTTCGTGTTACTTGCCTTAGTGGGCTTATTCACGTTCTTTGAATTGATGAGCCAAATCGGTCGTATCGGTTCTCGTTATACGTTATGGCAAGCATTGGTCATTACGTTTATGGCCGTCCCGATGCGTGTCTATGAAATCATGCCGATCGCTGCATTGTTGGGTGCAGTGTTTGTAATGAGTCGTTGGGCTGCAAGCTCTGAATTTACGATTCTGCGTGTTGCCGGTCTCAGTCCAGTGCGTCTGGCCGGTATGTTGATGGTTCCCGGCTTGATTTTGGTTATTTTGACCTACGGTTTCGGTGAGTTTATCGCCCCTCCTGCCGATCAATTCTCGCGTGAATACAAGGCCCAATTATTAAAGCGCAAGCTCTCGGCTCGTGGCTATAGTTCAGGGACTTGGGTTCGTGAAGTTTTGCAAAAAGATGGCGAAAAGTCCGAGGTCCGTTACATCAATATCTCGAATTATCGACCGGGCGGAGAGGCCTACAATTGGCGTGTGTTTGATTTTGACAATCAACACTTATCTCGTGTGATTACTGCACCGGCTGCTCGCTTTGTTGAAAATCAAGGCTGGTTGCTCTCCAAGGCTGTCAGTACGCAATTGCCGACGATCAGCGACATGCGACAAGAACCGATCATGGAAACGGTAAAGGTGACGCCTCCTGTAAGCATGATGTTAAAGACCGAAATCGGTCCTAACATTTTTGCCATTATGATGCTTAAGCCCGAAAACATGTCGATGTCTGGGCTTTATCAGTACATCGGTCACTTAAAGCAAAGTAAACAAGAGACGGGTCGCTATGATATCGCCTTATGGAATAAGGCTTTCTATCCGATCGCTATCTTGGTGATGATTGCTTTGTCCATGCCGTTTGCGTATATGAATACACGTTCTGGCGGTATGAGTATTAAGATCTTCTCCGGTGTGATGATCGGTCTTGGTTTCTATACGGTGAATAACCTTTTCTCGTATATCGGGATGCTCAATACGTGGCCACCACTGGTGGTGGCATTGCTACCGACAACGATTATGTTGCTTATTGCGATGGTGGCAATGTGGTACGTTGAAAAGCGGTAACTGTTTTTAAAGGGGCGAATTTTTCGCCCCTTTTTACGTTTTAAACGAGATGATTATGTTTGATGTGTGCCTTATAACGTTTAGCCCGACGGGTAGCTCTTTACGAGTCGCTCAAGCCATTGCCAATGGTGTTGGTGAAAAAATTCAAACGATTGACTTGACTGCGCCACGCTTGCACATACGAGTTTGTCAAAGTTCTCTAGCCATCATCGCTATGCCGGTTTATGCCGGTCGCGTACCTGCAGTTGCTGTCGAACGTTTACGCGAAATTTCTTCTCGTGGGGCTAAAGCCGTTACGGTTGTCGTCTATGGAAATCGCGCTTATGAAGACGCATTGTTAGAACTCAACGATGAGGCCGCCGATCTCGGTTTTGAAATCGTTGCCAGCGCAGCCGTGGTTGCACAACACAGTGTTGTCGGCTCTTTGGCAACCGGACGACCGGATGCCGACGATTTAGATAGCTTGCGAGTCTTTGGTCAGACCGTTAAAACCGGTATCGATGCCGGTGAGATTCACTCCGTTGTTGTCCCGGGAAACCGTCCGTACCGCGATCCAATGACAGTGTCGGTGACTCCGCTTGTTGGCGATGCTTGTACCGGTTGCCGTCTTTGCGTAACGCAATGTCCTACTCAAGCCATTTCGATGCTTGATCCGAAGTACACCGATCTCTCTAAATGTTTGATGTGCATGCGTTGTGTTTCCGTTTGTCCGGCTCGTGCACGTTCCTTACCCGATGCGATGCAAAAAGCGATGGCTGAAAAATTATCGCCCTTTGCTTCAGTGCGACGAGAAAATGAGTTTTTCTAATGATTCGGGGGCTGTCATGATGACAACCCCCAATTTTGAGGATTAACGTTTTGTACTTTGATCGTGTGCCTTTTTGAATGTCTTGAGCGCACGAGCCGTGTGGCTCTTAGCCTTCAAAATTTCATCAGGCATGCCACATGCGACGACGAGCCCACCTTTATCGCCGCCTTCCGGTCCCATGTCGATGATCCAGTCGGCTTCAGCCATTACGTCTTGATTATGTTCAATCACGACAACGGTGTTACCGGCATCGACCAGACGGTGTAAGACGGCAATCAATTTTTCAACGTCAGCCATATGTAGACCAACCGTCGGTTCATCCAACACATAGAGGGTTTTGGGCGCTCGGTAGCCACGACGGGTGACATCATCGCGCGCTTTAATCAGCTCGGTCACCAATTTGATGCGTTGGGCTTCGCCGCCGGACAAAGTCGGAGACGGTTGTCCCAAGGTCAGATAACCAAGTCCAACATCTTGCATCAAACGCAGGGCATGAGCGATCGAGGTTTGAGTGTCAAAGAAGTTGACCGCCTCATCGATATCCATTGCCAAGGCGTCACCGATCGATTGGCCCTTCCAAAGAACTTCGAGAGTTTCGTCATTGAAACGTTTCCCTTCGCAAACTTCACACGGTACTTTGACATCGGGCAAGAAGCTCATTTCGATCGTTCTCATCCCTTGGCCCTCACAGGCTTCACATCGACCGCCCTTATTGTTAAAGGAAAAACGAGAGATGCCGTAGCCACGAGCTTGCGCTTCGTTGGTGCCAGAGTAAAGGCGACGCATTGCATCCATGAAACCCACATAAGTAGCAGGGCACGATCTCGGAGTCTTTCCGATGGGTGTTTGATCGACTTCCAATACTCGATCGATGACGGAGGTGCCGTTAACTCGTTCGCAAAGAGGACCTTCGTAAGGAGCCTTTGTTGCGATCGTTTCACTTAAAACCGGAAGCAATACTCCTCGAGCAAAGCTACTCTTGCCAGATCCGGAGACCCCTGTTAAAACGGTCAATCGATCAATCGGAATTGAAATCTTTTCTTCCCGCAAGTTATTTAGTTTCGGTCCAATCACATCGATCCATTGCGTATCGTCATTGATAGGGCGCTTTGCTTTAAACGTATGAACAATCGGGGCTTTGAGATAACGGCCCGTGATAGAGTCGGGATTCTGAGCCAACTCTTCGACCGTCCCCTTGGCAATGATTTGACCGCCTCGTACGCCGGCGCCGGGGCCAACATCGATGACGCAGTCAGCTTGTCGAATCGTGTCTTCATCGTGTTCAACGACGATTAAGGTGTTGCCTTTATCGACGAGTTTGGTGAGCGAATCCAAAAGCAATTGATTATCGCGCGGATGTAGCCCAATCGTCGGTTCATCCAAGATGTAGCAAACGCCTTGCAGGTTCGATCCTAATTGCGAAGCCAAACGGATGCGTTGAGCTTCGCCGCCCGAAAGCGTTGGAGAGGAACGATCAAGCGAGAGGTAACCTAAGCCAACCTCTTCGAGGAAGGCTAATCGCAATCGAATCTCTGCCAATGCATCATTGGCGATTTCGGCATCGCGTCCTGACAAGCGAATTTTTGCGAAGAAATGTTTCGCTTCCGAAACGGTCATCTTCGCCATCTCCGCAATGGACAGATTGGCAAAACGAACATATCGGGCAGTGGGATTCAAACGTGCACCGTGGCAGCTCGGGCATAGCTTAGCCTGGGCATCTTGCCACTGTCTTTCTTCACCAGTGGCGGTTTCGTCAAAGCCTTCGATGATTTGTCCCGTGCCGAAACAAGTTGGGCACCAACCCATGGACGAATTGTAAGAAAAGAGTCTCGGGTCCAATTCCGGGAAACTCGTACCGCAGGAAGGGCATGAACGATGCGTCGAGAAAATCGTCTCGGCATTGGTGTCGGATTCCACTACGGTGACTAGACCTTTACCGATCGTGATTGCTTCTTGCAGTGCGCGTTTGAGTGCCTTTTCATCGGCAACATCCACGGTCAATGTACTGATTGGCAATTCGATCGTATGGTCTTTGTAACGAGCCAATTTCGGGAACTTCTCGGTAGAAACCAATTTACTATCGACACGAAGTGTCATATAGCCTTTTTTCAGAGCCCATTTGGCCAAATCGTTGTAGATCCCTTTGCGACGTACGACGAGAGGTGCCAATACGCTGATGCAACGACCTTTATAGCGAGTCATTACATCGGCAAAAATTTCTTCAAATGTTTTGGGAGCGACCTCCACGTCACAGTTCGGACAGTATTGTTTGCCGAGTTTGACGTACAGCAGTCGCATGAAATGGTAAAGCTCAGTCATCGTGGCGACCGTCGACTTTCGTCCGCCACGAGACGTGCGTTGTTCGATTGCCACGGTAGGGGCAATGCCGCTAATACTATCGACATGCGGCTTAGCAGCCGGTTGAACGATACTTCGGGCGTAGGCGTTCAAGCTTTCTAAATAACGGCGTTGGCCTTCTTTGAAAACGATGTCAAAAGCCAAAGTGGACTTGCCAGAACCCGATACACCGGTAATGACTGTAAAGGCATCGTGTGGGATATCGATGGCAATGTTTTTGAGATTGTGTTCTTTGGCGCCACGAATTCGAATGGCGTCCATACTTTGAACGTCGTTGATATCGGACACGTTCGCAGCCATGGTGAAATAACCGCTCGAATGTTTCGATTGCAAAGCTTCCCGATACGAGCGCAAAGCTTTGCCCGTGTACGAAGTTTCCGTTGCAATCAAATCCTCTAGCGGGCCGGCCACCACGATATTGCCACCGCCTTCGCCACCTTCCGGACCTAAGTCGATGACCCAGTCAGCGCTGTTGATGACATCCAGGTTGTGTTCGATCACGATAACAGAGTGTCCTCGATGGACGAGTTCTTGCAGTGACGTCATGAGTTTGGCGATGTCGTCAAAGTGTAGGCCCGTAGTCGGTTCGTCAAACACAAAGAGATCGCCTCGATGATCGACTTTTTTCTTTTCAGCCAAGTAACCAGCAATCTTCAAGCGTTGTGCTTCCCCACCAGAGAGCGTTGGAACGGGTTGACCCAATCGTAAATAATCGAGCCCCACTTTTTGAAGCGGTGCGAGTTTTTGAAGGACAGCCTTGTCGTCTTTGAAAAATTCGCAAGCTTGCGAAACACTTAAATCCAAGACTTGTGCAATGTTGAGACTTTGGTTACCACGCTCAAGCGTGACTTCCAAAATTTCAGGTCGATAGCGTGTACCGTTGCATTCGGTGCAGCGTAAGTACACGTCTGAGAGAAATTGCATTTCGATATGTTCGAAACCATTACCGCCACAGACAGGGCAGCGACCGTCACCGGAATTGAAACTGAAAGTACCGGGCTTATATTCTCGGGCTTTGGCCGTATCGGTTTGAGCAAAAAGCGTACGGATGGCATCAAAGGCTCCGACATAGCTAGCCGGATTGGAACGGGTGGTTTTGCCAATCGGGGATTGATCGACGAAATAAAGCTCGTTGATGTGTTCATGCCCCGTTAATTGACGGTGGGTACCGGCGGCTTCAGTTGGTTTGCCTTTGGCTTTGAGCAGGGCCGGGACCAACACGTTTTCAATCAGGGTGGATTTGCCAGATCCTGATACGCCCGTGACAACGGTCATAGTGTGTAACGGGAAGGTCACATCGATATTTTTAAGGTTGTGTGCGATCACGCCTTCCAAGCACAGGCTCGGTTGGTTCTTTTGGATGATTCTCGATTCGGAAATGGTATCGATTCGTTCTCGACCGGAGAGGTAGCGACCGGTCAGCGTATCGGCGTGAATAAGATCATCGGGAGTGCCGGAAAAGACAATTTGTCCGCCTTTTTCACCGGGACCGGGGCCCATGTCGAAAATATGATCGGCAGCCAACATCACTTGTGGATCGTGTTCAACCACGACCAACGTGTTGCCGGCATTACGAAGTCGTTGCATGACTGCATTGATGCGATCCATGTCCCGAGGGTGAAGACCGATGGAGGGCTCATCTAAAACGAAAAGGGTGTTCACAAGCGACGTACCCAAAGCCGTCGTGAGATTGACACGCTGAACTTCGCCGCCCGAAAGTGTTCGACTTTGTCGGTCAAGGGTGAGATAGCCGACACCGACGTCGACTAAATAACGCAAGCGTGTGAGCATCTCTTCGATGACAACTTGAGCGGCCTGATCGAGCGTTTCTTGGCTCTTGATCGTTTCGAAAAAGCGCAACAAGCGCTCAAGCGGCAAACGCATCAAATCGTAGAGATTGAGCCCGGGTAAACGATTTAAAACTTCCTCATCGTACGTGGCAATGGGTGAGCGGTGGCGAGTAAACGCAAGGCCTTCAGTTGCGACATGTGCAGCTTCAGCGCTACCGACTCGCCACAAAAGCCACTCGGGTTTTAAGCGTGCTCCATGGCAGTCGGGGCATTCTTGATAGTTTCGATAGCGAGACAGCAACACGCGGACATGCATCTTGTAGGCTTTGGTTTCAAGCCATTGGAAGAAATGTTCTATGCCATACCATTGCGTACGCCATTTGCCATTCCAACCGGGTTCGCCATGGATAACCCAGTCTTTTTCTTCTTGTGTGAGTTCTTTAAACGGGACATTCAAGCGAATACCGTCACGAGCGGCATAGCGCTTCATATCCGCCAAACAGTCTTGGTTGGTGGCCGTGTTCCACGGTTTGATTGCACCTTGAGCGAGTGATAACGATTCGTCAGGAATGACAAGCGCATAATCGACGCCAATGACACGGCCAAAACCGCGACAAGTTTCGCAAGCTCCTAAGGGCGAATTGAAACTAAAACTCGTCTCCGTGGGTTTTGTGTAATGCGTATCGCATTGTGGACATGCCAAACGTTCGGTAAAGCGCCACTCTTGTTCGCCATCATCGCTTTGGGCAAACACGGTGAGTGTGCCTTTGCCAAAGCGTAATGCCGTTTCGATGGCTTCGATGCCGCGGGTCTTATCGCAACGAGATAGGCGGAAACGATCGGCAACAACCCAAAGACAGGTTTCGTTTTGGCGACCTTTTTTCTGTGTGGATTCTCGATGGATCTTGGTAAAGCCTTGAGCGGCTAACGATTGTTTGACCTCTTCGACCTGCATCGCTTTGGGTACGGCGATGATGAATGTGACAAATAGACGAGGGTCATTGGCTTGAGCTGCTTTCTCTTCAAGTTTTCGCCAAATGGAAGCGGGCGTGTCGTGCTCGATGAGCTCACCACAATGCTCGCAGTAGAGCTTAGCTTGTTGGGCGAAAAAAAGCTTGAGGTGGTCATTGAGTTCGGTCATCGTGCCGACGGTGGAACGAGACGTACGAACCGGATTGGTTTGGTCAATGGCAATGGCGGGTGGTACCCCTTCGATGCGGTCGACCTGAGGGCGATCCATTCGATC
>JAFNZB010000109.1 GCA_017383055.1 Burkholderiaceae bacterium
GCCGAAGGCCTTGAAGAAGCTCTCCGAAGCGTTTGCCGGTGGTGTTGAAAAGAGCTTGGCAGCGCAAAAGTTTTTGTCTGAAACGACCAAGGTGACCGCTTACGGTGCTCCGCGTCGTTTGGCTGTTTTGTTGACGGACGTGTTGGCAAAGTCTCCGGACCAAGCCTTCAAGCAAAAGTTGGTTCCGGTTCGCGTCGGTTTGACGGCTGATGGCGAAGCAACGCCAGCATTGGTCAAGAAAATGGCTGCTTTGGGCATCACGGCCGATGTGAGCGAGTTGAAGCGTGAAAACGACGGCAAGAATGAACAATTGGTCTACGAAGGTGTTCGTGCCGGTGTGGAATTGGCTCAAGGCGTTCAAGTGGCTTTGGAAGCTAGTGTGGCTGCTTTGCCGATTCCGAAGGTGATGCACTACCAATTGGCTGACGGTGAAACGACGGTTGAATTTGTGCGTCCGGTTAAGCACTTGACGGTTTTGCACGGTGCCGAGGTTGTGCCGGTGAAGCTTCTTGGTTTGGATGCAGGTCGCGAAACGAGTGGTCACCGCTTCCATACGACCGAATTGATTTCCATTGCCAATGCCGACGGTTACGAAGCTCAAATGCGTACTGAAGGTAAGGTCGTTGCCAGCTTTGCTGAACGTCATGCCATGATCGAAAAGACGGTCAAGGAAATGGCTCAAGCCATGGGTGGCGAAGCCATCGTTCCGGCATCCCTTTTGGATGAAGTGACGGCATTGACGGAATGGCCGGTGATCTATGAATCTTCCTTCGAAGAAGAATTCTTGGAAGTGCCGCAAGAATGCTTGATCCTCACGATGCAAGAAAACCAAAAGTATTTTGCTGTGACGGATAAGAACGGTCGCTTGATGAACCGCTTCTTGTTGGTTTCTCACTTGGAAGCCAAGGACGGTGGTAAGGCGATCTCTTCCGGTAACGCTCGCGTGGTTCGCGCTCGTTTGGCTGACGCCAAGTTCTTCTATGACCAAGACCGCTTGACGACGTTGGAAAGCCGTGTTGAAGGTTTAAAGAACGTGGTTTATCACAACAAGCTTGGTACGCAAGCTGAACGTGTCGAGCGCGTTAAGGCTATCGCCGCTCGTGTGGCCGAACGTTTGGGTGCCGATGTTGAAAAGGCAACGCGTGCCGCTCAATTGGCTAAGGTTGACCTCTTGACGTTGATGGTCGGTGAATTCCCCGAGCTTCAAGGTATCATGGGCGAGTACTATGCTAAGCATGACGGAGAAGCCGACGAAGTGGCATTGGCTATTCGTGAACACTATCAACCGCGCTTTGCCGGTGACGAATTGCCGTCCACGACGGTGAGCTTGGCTGTGGCGTTGGCTGACAAGTTGGAAACGCTTTCTGGTCTCTTTGGTATCGGTCAAATGCCCACGGGTGACAAGGACCCGTTCGCATTGCGTCGCCACGCTTTAGGCGTGTTGCGCATGTTGCTCGAGCGTAAGCTTGATGTCGCTTTGACCGAATTGGTCGATATCGGCTATGAAGCGATGAAGGGTATTGAAGGCGTGAAGGATGCTCGTGCAGAACTCTTGAACTTCTTTGCCGATCGCGTTCGCGTGATGTTCAAGGATCAAGGCTATAGCGCTCAAGAAATCGATGCTGTGTTGGCTGTCAATCCGGCTACGGTGCTTGAAGTGCCGGCTCGTTTGCAAGCCGTTCGTGCATTCGCTGCCATGGCTGAAGCCGAAACGTTGGCCGCTGCCAATAAGCGTATTGGTAACATCTTGAAGAAGAGCGACTTGGCTTTGGGCGACGTTGAAGAAGCTCGCTTGGTCGAAGATGCTGAAAAGGCGCTCTTTGCCGCTTTGGTCGAAGTCGAACCGAAGGTTGCCGGTGCTTACGCACAAGGCGCCTATACGGACGTCTTGACGATGTTGGCTCCGATGAAGGCTCCGGTCGACCAATTCTTCGAAGACGTGATGGTCAATGCTGAAGACATCGACCTTCGTAAGAATCGCTTGGCTCTCTTGGCTCGTTTGCATGCCACGATGAACCAAGTAGCTGAACTTTCTCGTTTGGCTAACTAAGTCGTTTGACAGCTACAAAGGAGGCTTGGATCTCGAGCCTCCTTTTTTCAAATTTAGGACACTTTGTTCATGCTTAACGCTATTCGCGGTTTCCTTTTTTACGTCGCTTTTTCCATCATCCTTATCCCGTTTGCGATTACGCTTTGGATGTTGAAGCCCTTTAAGCGAGATTGGCGCTTCGCTTACGCTCGTAAGTGGGCTAACTTGATGCTTTGGCTCGGTCGTGTCATTTGCGGCATGCGCTGGGAAGAAAAGGGGATGGAAAATTTGCCGGACTCGAGTCAGCCCGTCGTTGTGCTTGCCAAGCATCAATCCGCCTGGGAAACGTTCTGGATGTTTGCTCGTTTGCCGAACTACATCAGCTACGTCTATAAGAAGGAATTGCACTGGGTGCCCGTTTTCGGTTGGGCTTTGGCCTCGATGGAGATGATGGCAATCAACCGTGCCGAAGGTCGTCACGCTTTTGTGCAATTCATGCGCCAAGGTGCGAAATTCATGGATGACGGTTGGTGGATCGTCCTTTTCCCGGAAGGTACTCGTACGACGCCGGGTTGTGAACCCAATTACAAGACCGGGGGCGCTCGTTTTGCCGTTTCTAAGGGGGTACCGGTGGTGCCGATCGCCTTGAATGCCGGTGAACTTTGGCCGCGTAATTCGATCGCTAAGAAACCCGGTTTGATTACCGTGTCCGTTGGCCCGATGATTGAAACGAAGGGTAAGACGGTCGAAGAAGTGCAACAAGCGATGATCAATTGGATCGAGGGTGAAATGGCCGTGATCTCGCCTGAGATTTACGGTCAAAAGAAGGCTTGATGAAGTTGCCGTTGTTTGATTTTTTGTTTGGCGAGCATCCCTTGCCAAACAGCACCAAAGGCTTGAAGGAAATGAATTCCCTCAAGCCTTCGTTGCATTCAGATGAGGCTAGTTTAGAGCTCACTGTTGGTATTGCCTATCGTTTGGTAAGAGCCAAGCGTAAGAGTGTCGGTTTTATTGTGGATGAGCGAGGATTGACGGTCCGAGCGCCTCGTTGGGTTTCAAGACAAGAAATTGAAACGATGATTTATGAGCGCGAGGGATGGATTCGAGAAAAGTTGGATCAATTCTCTGCATTGATGGCGAAAAAGGCCCTTAATGACACACAATTTGTTGATGGTCAATCGATTCCCTATTTGGGAGGGATGATTACGATTTGCCTGAAGCCTCAAGCCAGAAGCGTTGCATTGGAAGGGCAAAATTTACAGATTAATCGCCCGTTAGGGAGCGATGCTGAGAGTGTTTGGGCCTGTGTCTTAAAATGGTTAAAAAACGAAGCTCGACGTTATTTAGGCGCTCGCCTAGAGGCGAAGGCTTTAGAAGCTGGGTTAGATTTTGAGTGTTGGAAACTTTCCGGTGCAAAAGGACGTTGGGGCTGTTGTACGTCGGCTCGAACAATTCGTCTGAATTGGCGACTTATCCATCTGAATCCGGAGCTCATTGACTATGTCATTGCGCACGAATTGGCACATTTGGATGAAATGAATCACGGTCCTCGTTTTTGGGCTCGCGTTAGCGATCTTTGTCCCGATTATTTGTCTCGTCGAACTCGTCTGAAAAAAATACACATCTCTCAATTACCATTTTGACTCGCCTATATGACAAAAGCCCGAAATTTCGGGCTTTTGTCATTATGTCATCGAGTCGAAGATTAGGCTTCGGACTTGGCTTGAAGGGATTCGCAAACGTTGGCCAAACGAACGAATGCGGCGACATCCAAGCTTTCTGCACGAGCACTGGGTTCGACGCCTGCTTGTTTGATCGCATCTTCATCCATGAACTTGGAGATGGCATTACGAAGCGTCTTACGACGTTGATTGAAAGCGGCGGCCACAATGTCGGAGAACAACGTCATATTGACCGGAGCCAAAGCTTCCACGGGGCGCGGAATCATGCGAACGATCGAGCTCGTGACCTTTGGAGGCGGCGTAAATGCACCCGGCGGGACGTCAAAGAGCTTAAACATTTGATAGCGATACTGAAGCATCACGGAAAGACGGCCGTAGGTCTTACTGCCCGGTGCCGCCACCATGCGATCGACCACTTCCTTTTGAAGCATAAAGTGTTGGTCAATCACGCGATCGGCAACCGTCGTGAGATGGAACAACAACGGGCTCGAGATGTTATAAGGGAGGTTGCCGATGATGCGCAAGCGCTTTTCGGGGTGCACTGTACCCCAATCAAGTTTCAAGGCGTCAGCTTCGATGAGCGTCAACGTTTCAGGGAACGTTTCTCGCAACCATTGTGCCAAATCACGGTCGATTTCCACGGCCGTTTCATGACCGGCAACGGCAATGATTTCACGTGTCAACGCGGCTTGACCCGGGCCGATTTCCACGACCGTGTCGCTGGGTTTGGCATCGATCGAACGAACGATACGACCAATCCAGTGTTCATCATGCAAAAAGTTTTGGCCGAAGCGTTTACGAGCGCGGTGGCCTTTTAATCCGTTATCCATGGTGTTTATTCTCTGCGAGCGTTTGAGCCAATTTAATGGCCGTCAATAAGCTTCCAATATTAGCAATGTTTTTGCCGGCGATATCCAATGCAGTGCCATGATCGACCGAAGTTCGGATAAAGGGCAGGCCCAATGTCACGTTGACGCCGTGACCGAAACTAGCATGCTTCAAGACGGGCAGGCCTTGATCGTGGTACATACAAAGAATCGCATCATAATTCTTCAATCGATCGGCCACAAAAATCGTATCGGCAGGATAAGGGCCGGAGGCGTCGATTCCTTGGCTTTGGGCACGTTCAATGGCCGGGCCAATCACACGAATTTCCTCATCCCCCATGTGACCGCCTTCGCCGGCGTGTGGGTTTAACCCTGTCACCGCAATACGAGGAGAGGTGAGGCCGAAATGGTGGTTTAGATCGTGATGAAGGATCTTGAGGGTTTCATCGAGCGCTTCGTTCGTGATGGCTTGCGCAAGTTTGGCAATCGGCAAATGGGTTGTGACTAAAGCGACACGCAAGGCATCAATTTTTTCGCTGGCGACCAACATCATGACGACTTTGTTCACGCGAGCGATGTTAGCGAAAAATTCCGTGTGACCGGTAAACGGGATGCCAGCGTCGTTGATAATGCTTTTTTGCACGGGCGCTGTAGCAATGGCGCTAAAGCGACCTTCCATTGCGCCGAGAGCGGCTACTTCCAGTGTTTTTAAAACGTAAGCGGCATTGGCAGAATCGAGTTTGCCGGCAACGACCGATTGGGCAAGTTCAATGTGTTCGAACGAAACATGAGCGGGCCAATTGGGCAAACCCAATCGAATCCGCTCATGGTCCAAAAGAGACCGATCGCCCACGAGACACACGGGGGTGGAAATCTCAAATACGCTTTTAACGGAGATCTCCGGGCCGATACCCGAAGGTTCGCCCGTGGTCAGTGCGATCGGTTTCATCATCGGTTAGTAAGCTTCGCGACGAATTTCAACGAAAGCGCGGTCACGAAGTTCACGTTGCCAAGTGGCCGTGGCTTCTGCCAACTTGCGTTCGCGCAAGGCTTGGCGAGCCACATAACGCATGCGTTCTTCGCTCATGGCATCCTCACGACGATCCAACACTTGGATGATGTGATAGCCGTATTGCGTCTTGACCGGTTGACTGATTTCGCCAGCCTTCAACTTCGTCATGGCTTGTTCGAATGCCGGGACCGTGTCACCGGTTTGCAACCAGCCCAAATCACCGCCGCGCGTCGCCGTACCGTCAACGGAGTGCAAACGTGCCAACGTTGCGAAGTCAGCCTTTTCTTGCGTCAAACGACGATGGATGTCATTGATGCGTTCAAGCACCATGGCTTCGGGCGTGACGGGCGTCACAGCCATCAAGATGTGACGGACATGCGTTTGAGTGACCGGGCCGCCCGAGAGCTTGTTCTTCACGCCGTCACGATGACCGAGCACCTTAATGATGGAGTAGCCATCGGAGCTCACGCTCATACCGACTTTGTGCTTGCTCTTTTGGGCTTCTCGGACCGTGTCGGCCAAGCTCGTGGGCATTTGAGAGAGCGTGCGCCAACCCATGTCACCACCGTCAAGAGCGTCGTTGGCTTTGGAGTAGGAGGCTGCCAATTGACCGAAGTCGGCACCGTCTTCAGCCTTTTCCAACAAGTCTTCAGCCAAATCCTTGGCTTGGCTCATTTCGTCGGAATTCATGCTCTTGGAGGCCGGAATCAAGATATGAGCGACATGGTATTCGATCGTATCGTTAATGTTAAAGCCGGCCTGGTCGGCCAAGAAAGCATCGATTTCACTTTCCGGGATGTTGATCTTGGCTTCGACTTCACGTTCACGCAAGCGTTGCATCGTGATTTGACCGCGGATCTCTTCACGGAATTGGTTGAACGGTACTTTGTCGTCAGCCAAACGCTTACGAAGTTGGGCAACCGTCAACTTGTTTTGAGCGGCGATTTGTTCGATCGTGACATTGACCAATGCGTCATCGACACGAATACCCGTTTCACGAGCACGTTGTTGAACGGCACGGTCCATGATCAAGTGTTCGAGCACTTGAGCTTGCAATTGCGGCATCGGCGGCAATTGGATGTTTTGGCGACGCAAGTTCAAAGCAGCCGAATGTACGCGTTCGTTCAATTCATTGGCCGTGATCACATCGGTGTTAACAACAGCCACAACGCGGTTGAGCGGCTTCGGGTCGACAGGCTTGTCGGCAGCGAAGGCCGTCGTCGAACAAATGCTTGCGGAGATGGCGGCAAGCAACGCCAATTTGGTCACTTTATTCATAGTAGTCATATAACCCCGTTTGTACCGGCGCAGCCGATGCTGCATGGTAGCCCGGAATGTTGCGTCGCAATTCACTTAACGGATTCGTACCAATCGAACCCAAACCCGTCAATTCTAATTGGATATAGAAGCTTGTGTCATAGCGATCGTCGCCCGTAATGTAACGTTGTGCAACAAGACGCAATGCCCAGCAGTCTTCTACGTACTCGACACCGGCCAAAGCCTCAATGGGTTCGCGTTCATAGAGCGAGTAATTAAAGCGCACCAAACCGTAGAGTTTGTTGGTGAGCGGCCATTGAGCAGCCAAGTCGATTTGCTTGATGTGGTCATCAGGCGAATCCGGCTCGTAGTTGTAGCGGTAGTACAAGCCAACGACCGAAGACGGCTTCGGTTGCCAACGGATGCCGGCATTGATGCGCGTGAAGCGATCTTGCGTGGTCGAGTATTGAGCCGTTGCATTCAAACTCACGTCTTTCGTCAAACGAGCGCCGATGCTGGCTAAATAGTCGCTACGGGAACCATCCGTCGTGCCGATGTTTTTACCGTCATTCTTGAGAGCAACGGTTTGGTCGTCAAAGTAGAAACGTTGACCGACGGATGCGCGTAACCATTCGTAACCGGTCTTTCGATCCAAGTAACGAGAGGTCAATACCAAGGAGACTTGGTTGGACTCCGAAATTCGGTCATGACCCGTGAAAATATTTTCCGTGAAGAGTCCGGCAAAACTCAAATCGGCCAACGAGCTGTCAAACGTCGGCATACGGCTTTGGTCACGGTACGGCGTGTACGTATAGAACACGCGCGGTTCCAACGTTTGCGTGGCATCCGTGCCGAACCAAGACGTATCACGTTCAAATACCAAACCGGTGTCGAGACTGAACGTCGGGACTACAAATGACGAATGCTTGTCGTACTTATTGAGACCATTGGAAAGCTTGCTGAGTTTGGTGAGGTCATAGGCGACACCCGTCAACTGAGCCTTCGGCGTGATGAACCAAGCCGCACCGCGCATCGGATAGGCGATGGCGTGATTCATGTAGAAACGGTCACCTTGGACCTTTTCCTTTTCATTCGGGTGTGTAAAGCGCGTGAACTCGAGCAAGTTGCTGATTTCAAAGCCATACACGTCAGCGAAGTATGTGCCCAACGTCCATTGCGGAACCTTTTCATACGGCTTAGTGTACGGATCGCCGTTATCGTCTAATAACGGTTGATTGCGGTTGACCTTCAAAGACGTGCGCCAGAAATCGCCCGCGTAGCTCAACGCATAATTTTGGTCGAGGATGTCCTCAGACGTTTCATAGATGTTCGTCGAGAAATCAGAGACGTAATCGCCGTCGGAAACTTTGTTGTAGTCGACATTGAGGTTAAAGCCATTCCAATGGCCTTGAGCCTTGACTTGAGCGGCGTAACGACTTTGTTTCGTTTCGTGATCTTCTGGCAAGTAATCGTAGGTGAATTCGCCCTTGAAATATTCATTCATGTAGCGCAATTCATTGCCCAAAATCACGCCACGCTTAGTCATGAGACGCGGCGTAAACGTGTAGTCATAGTTTGGAGCGATATTCCAATAAATCGGAACAGCGACGTCCAAACCACGGGTCGAACTCATCCCGAACGTCGGTGTTAAAAGACCGCTTTGACGTTCTTGGCCCACAGGGAACATGGCCCAAGGTGCACCCATGATCGGCACGCCGGCAACGTGGAGACTGAAATCTTCAGCCGTTGCCATTTGGCTGTCGTAGTCGATTTCTAAGGAGTCGGCTTCGATCCACCAAGCCTTGCTACCGGGCTTACAGGTGGAAATGGTGGCGTTCTTCAATTGGGTGTTGACGTCGCTTTCAAATCGAGCGTACTCGGTCGTACCTTGCAAACCGCGAGCGGCATAGTGATAGTTCACATTATGCATTTCACCCGTTTGCGTCTCGATCTTGTAGGAGAGTTTCGGACCGCTGAATTTGGCACCTTGACGGATCACGACGGCATTGCCTTCCACATCGACTTCGTCAGTCGACTGCGTGTAGGTAATGTTGTCACCACGGATGACCGTGCCGGCGCGACGCACTTCGGCATCGCCACGCAACAAAATTTGATCGTCGGTGGATTCCATGTGCTTGGCGCTGATGAAACTCGCGGAATCTTCATTGACAACATCGGAGGAGCCATCAAGTGAAGTGGCGGCACGCAAGCCGCTTTCGGCACCATGGGCAATCGTTGTGCAAGCAAGCAAACAAGCCAAGGTGATTGCGCTCAAACGGGGTTGAGTCACAAGATGTTTTTTGAATCGTGTCGACATGGAAAACGTTTCGTAAAGTAACTGATGTCAATATCCCATCCATTATAGCCGAAGGGTGTGTTCTTCTATAAAATGCGGGGTTGTTTTTAGGGCATTGTTTGCCCAGTGAATCGGATATTGGAGACGGCTGTGAAGCGGTCGCTCCCTCTTTTAGGAAATCAATACCATGCAAGACTCTCGAGTCGCTCTTCGTCACCAATGGTTGGAAACGATCGCCGATCGTTACGGTTTGGCTATCGATAGCGAACAAACGGCCAGTGCAGACGCCTCTTTTCGTAGCTACTACCGCCTCAATGGCGCTGACAAGTCCTTCATCGTAATGGATGCGCCGCCATCTCATGAAGATGTTCGTCCGTTCATGAAAGTGGCCGGTTTGATGCAAGAAGCCGGTTGCCGAGTTCCTACGATCCATGAAGCCGATGTCGATAACGGTTTCTTGCTTTTGAGCGATTTGGGCACGCAAACGTATTTGGATGCGTTAAACGAAGACAATGCTCGCGACATGATGGATGCGGCAACCGATGCCTTGGTGCAATGGCAATCCGTCTCTCGTGAAGGTGTTTTGCCTGTTTACGATCGCGCACTTTTGACGCGAGAAGTGGATCTTTTCTCCGAATGGTATGTGGGTCGCCATCGTCAAAAGACGTTGGACGATCGTCAATCGGCTATTTTGAAGATCACGCTTGATCGTATTTTGAGTCATAACGTCGCTCAATCGAACGTTTTTGTGCATCGTGATTTCATGCCGCGCAACTTGATGGTCAGTGCAGACGGTATCCCCGGTATTTTGGACTTCCAAGATGCCGTTTACGGTCCGATCTCTTACGACATCGCCAGCCTTTTGCGTGATGCATTCATCAGCTGGGGCGAGGCCTTCGTGATCGATACGACGATTCGCTATTGGGAAAAGGCACGCCGAGCCGGTTTGCCCGTTCCTGCCGATTTCGGGGTCTTCTGGAAGGATGTCGAATGGATGGGATTGCAACGTCATTTGAAGGTGTTGGGTATTTTTGCGCGTATCAACTACCGTGACGGTAAGCCCAAATATTTGGCCGATACGCCGCGCTTCTTGGCTTATGTTCGTGAAACGGCCAACCGTTATGACGAATTGAAGGGTCTTTTGTACTTGGTCGATCAAATCGAAGGTACTGTCCCGCAATACGGATACACGTTCTAATGAAAGCGCTGATCTTGGCTGCCGGTCGCGGCAAACGCATGCGACCGCTCACCGATGAGTTGCCCAAGCCCTTACTTGTTGGAGCCGGCAAACGTTTGATCGAGTGGCAAATCGAGGGTTTGGTTCGAGCAGGAGTCACCGAAATCGTGATCAATACGGCTCACTTGTCGCACACATTTGAGCCGATTCTCGGTCATGAGCATTTGGGAGCCAAAATCGTTTATTCCAAAGAAGGTGACACGTACGACGATTCGCTCGAAACGTTGGGGGGTATCGTCAAAGCCTTGCCTTATTTAAGTGATGGCGAAGAGCCTTTTATCGTTGTAGCCGGCGATATTGTGACCGATTACGATTATCGAGCCTTGGTGAATCAACGCGACGCGATCATCTCTGGTGAGAAAGTTGCCCATTTGGTATTGGTCGATAATCCCGCTTTCCACAAAGAAGGGGATATGGGCTTGGTTGATGGGAAAGTGACTCGTACGACGCGTGATTTCACGTTCTCGAGCTTGGGTGTCTATTCGCCTAAGATTTTTAAAGATCAACCGATTGTTTTTTCAAAGCTTTTCCCTTGGTTGTATCAGTTCTGTGAATGCGGGCTTGTGACCGGAGAGTATTTCAACGGTCGTTGGGACAATGTCGGCACACCGGAGGCGTTATCGCAATTGCAGCCTTTGCAATAGGGGAAAATCCTCTCACCCTTATTTGAGTTAAATGTAACGACCGTCCACAAGATGTAGGGCGGTCGTTTGTTTTTTCCTAAAACTTGTTGCGACTTAAGCAATTTTCGCCCAAAAAATAGGCAGATGGTTTTAAAATGGTAGTCCCATTCTGCTTGAGAAGGCAACAGACATAAACGGTTTCGTTGAGTAATCCATGACCATTCAGTTAGGACCCCATCGTGTCGATGGGAACGTTTTTTTGGCGCCGATGGCCGGTGTCACGGATGTACCTTTCCGTCAAATTTGTCGGATGTGGGGCGCCGCTTATGTCGTGGGGGAAATGGTGGCGAGTCAATCGCACCTGTGGGCCAGTGCTAAAAGCCAATCCCGTTTTCGATTTGAGGAGTCCGATTCTTTACGTGTGACCCAACTTCTTGGGGCTGATCCGGACGAACTGGAGAAGGCGGTTTATTTTGCTGTGGAGCAAGGCGCCCAAGTGATTGATTTCAATATGGGTTGTCCGGCGAAAAAGGTCTGTTCCGTTGCTTGTGGTTCGGCCTTGATGAGGGATGAAGCCGAGGCTCTGGTGCTTTTAAAGCGCTTGGGTGCAGCTGCTCGTAATGCTGATGTTCCCGTGACGCTGAAGTGTCGCACGGGATGGGACGAGGCCCATAAAAATGCCGTGACGATCGCCAAAATGGCTGCTGATGAAGGCTTTGCCATGATTACGGTTCACGGTCGAACACGTGAGGGTGGTTATATTTCGCCGGTGGAGTATCGAACCATTGCCGATGTGGTTCAAGCCGTCTCGATTCCGGTGGTGGCCAACGGAGACATCATCGACGGTACTCGTGCCCGTCGCGTGTTGGATGAAACGGGGGCAGCGGCCGTGATGGTTGGTCGTGGCTCGATGGGGAAACCTTGGATTTTCCGTCAGATCGCGTCTCATTTGGCGGGCGAGGACTATCCGATTCCCGATCATCGTCAACGTGTCGAAACGATTTTGGCGCATCGTGAGGCCCATTTCGCTTTCTATGAAGAAGATTTGGCGGTACGCACGTTCCGCAAGCACTTGTCTTGGTATTTGCAAGGTTGGCCCGATGCGGCTCCTGCTTTAGCCGTGGTGCTTCGTGAACAAACGGGCGAATCGCAACGTCAACGCTTATGCGATTACTTTGCCGCACAAGGTTGGATTTGACGAAAAAATAACGTTGTTTCTTAGAAAACAACAAAGAATTTAGGTGTTTTCATGCAAGCTCTCTTACAACCCAACGACGCGAATATGGATCTTGATGCCAGTGCTTTAGCCATTGAGGCTGCGGCTCGTAGTGTATCGGACGATTCGTTGGAAGCGGCAGTGTTGCGCAACCTCGATCGTTATTTTGAGAATTTACAAGGTACTCAACCCCATCCGTTGCATCCGATGGTGATTGCCGCTGTTGAGAAGCCTTTGCTTATGTATGCGATGAAATATACCGCTCACAACAAGTGTGAAGCGGCAAAATTGTTGGGTATTAATCGCAATACCTTGCATAAAAAGCTTAAAATGTACGATTTAATGTAATCGCTCTTTTCGGCAGACTTTGAAAATTGAGCGCGTCCCTTTTTTTGTTATTTCTATTTGTTAAATTGAGGACTTTTTATCATGCGTAAACAAGCCTTGTTAAGCGTTTCCGATAAGACGGGCGTCGTTGAGTTCGCTCGTGAATTGGCAGCCCTCGGTTACCACTTGCTCTCGACGGGCGGTACGGCAAAGTTGATTGCCGAAGCCGGTATCGAAGTGCAAGAAGTGGCCGATTACACGGGTTTCCCGGAAATGTTGGACGGTCGCGTCAAGACGCTCAATCCGCGTATCCACGCCGGCCTTTTGGCTCGTCGTCCGGATCCGGCTCACATGGCCGCTCTTGAAGAACACAATATCGATCCGATCGATATCGTCGTTGTGAACCTCTATCCGTTCGAAGCTACGATTGCTAAGCCGAACTGTGCTTTTGAAGATGCTATCGAAAACATCGACATTGGCGGTCCGACGATGATTCGTGCAGCCGCAAAGAACCACGAAAGCGTGGCAGTGGTCGTTGACCCGGCTGACTATGCTCGCGTTGTTGAAGAGTTGAAGGCTAACGGTGAAGTTTGTGCAAAGACCCGCTTGGAATTGGCCAAGAAGGTGTTCTGCCATACGGCTAAGTACGACGGCATGATCTCCACCTACTTAACGGCTTTGGATGACGATCTTGCCAAGCAAGATTTCCCGGAAAGCTTCACCCGTCAATGGGTCAAGGTGCAAGGTATGCGCTATGGCGAAAATCCGCATCAAAAGGCGGCTTTCTACCGCGAACACAATATCGGTAAGGGCTTGTTCGCTAGCTACAAGCAATTGCATGGTAAGGAACTTTCCTACAACAACATCGCTGACAGCGATGCCGCATGGGAAGCTTGCCGCCAATTCAAGGAACCGGCTTGCGTGATCGTTAAGCACGCCAATCCGTGTGGCGTGGCAATCGGCGCTGACTCTTGCGAAGCCTATAAGAAGGCATTCAAGACGGACCCGACGAGCGCATTCGGTGGTATCTTGGCCTTCAATACGGTGGTGACGGCTGCTTGCGCCGAAGAAATCTCCAAGCAATTCGCAGAAGTGATTATGGCTCCGGCATTCGAAGAAGAAGCATTGGCAATCTTGCAAAAGAAGCCGAGCCTTCGCTTGCTTGTGATTGAAATGGGTGAAGTGGCTAACGACTTTGAATTCAAGCGCGTTGGTGGCGGTATGCTCATCCAAACGCCGGACTTGCAAACGGCCGGTGTCGAACAATTGCGCGTTGTGACGAAGAAGCAACCGACGGCCAAGGAATTGGAAGACCTCCTCTTTGCTTGGAAGGTTGCTAAGTTTGTGAAGTCCAATACGATCGTCTTTGCTAAGGACGGTATGACGATGGGTGTCGGTGCTGGTCAAATGAGCCGTCTCGACTCTGCTCGCATCGCTTCCATCAAGGCTGAAAAGGCCGGTTTGAGCTTGTGCGGTACGGCTGCAGCGAGCGACGCATTCTTCCCGTTCCGTGATGGTTTGGATGTGATCGTTGACGCTGGTGCTACCTGCGTGATTCAACCGGGCGGTTCTGTTCGCGACGAAGAAGTCATCGCTGCAGCTGACGAACGCGGTATCGTGATGGTCTTCACGGGTGGCGAACGTCACTTCCGTCACTAATCGAGTCGGTTCGGTTACGCGAAAAAACGCGTAACCAACTGAAAAAATGGCGTCGATACGGAGAGATTGACGCCATTTTTCTTTAGAATTAGACCTTGATTTTTAATAAGCTTTTCATTGCTTTTTCGTCATGTTCAATCTTAATCGTCGAACGTTTTTAGCCACTGCCGCGGCAACCGGTTTTGCATCCTCGGCAATGGCACAACTTCGTATTGAAATCACCGGTGTCGGTGCCAATCAAATGCCGATCGCTATCCCTAAATTCCAAGGGACGAACGATTCGCCTGTGGACATCGCTGCTGTGGTGACCGCTGACCTTGAACGAAGCGGTGCATTCCGTGCATTGAAGGTGATGGGGGAAGTGCCGGCTGAAGACTTGACCCAGCCGCGTGGTCAATTTTGGCAAACGATGGGCGCAACGGTGCTCGTGTTGGGAACCATCACGAATTTGACGGACACCCGTTTTGATGTGCACTACCGTCTTTTCGATACGATGAAAAATGAGATCATCGACGAGAAGAAGTTTATGGTGCCCGCAGCCGATTTGCGATTGACGGCTCACCGTATTGCCGATAGCATCTATGAAAAGATGTTGGCCGAAGGAGGTATTTTTGCTTCCCGCATCGCTTATGTGGTTCAAAAAGCCCAAAATGCCTATGAGTTGATCGTTGCAGACAGTGACGGTGAAAATCCGCATGTGGCTTTGCGTAGCTCGCAACCGATTATTTCGCCCGTTTGGTCGCCCAACGGGATGTTATTGAGCTACGTTTCTTTTGAAGCCATGAAGCCCGTCATTTATTTGCATGACGTGCGCTCGGGCGATCGTCGATTGATCGCTAATTTCAAGGGAAACAACTCCGCTCCGGCCTTTAGCCCTGACGGCCAAACGATGGCTGTGGCGCTTTCTGTTGGTGGCGGTACGCACATTTATTTGATGAACTTGAACGGTACGAACGTTCGTCGTTTTACCAACAGTCAAGGCATCGATACCGAACCGGTTTTCAGTCCCGACGGACGTTACGTGTATTTCACGTCCGATCGTGGCGGTGCGCCTCAAATTTATCGTCAAGCGCTCGATAGTCGTACGGCTGAGCGTGTGACGTACAGCTGTGACTACGCTATTAGTCCAGCCTTGAGCCCTCGTGGCGATAAGTTGGCATTTGTCAGTCGTATCAACGGCGCGTTCCGAGTGACGTTGCTCGACTTGAATACGGGTACGCAATTGATTTTGACCGATACGTCCAAGGACGAATCGCCGACCTTTGCTCCCAACGGACAGATTTTGGTTTATGCCACGGAAGAGCGTGGTGTGGGTGTGTTGGCAACGGTCTCTTTGGATGGCCGAGTTCGTACACGCTTGAGTGGCCAGTCGGGTGACATTCGTGAACCGACTTGGGGCCCGTTATTGAAGTAATGATTTTTCCTGAAAGGAACCTCTGCTATGCAACGCAAAATGAAGTTTATGTTGATCGGTTTGGCAGCATCCTCCCTCTTGGCTGGTTGCTCCTCCATCGATTTGAATCCGAATCCCGCTGAAGGTGGCGTCTACACGGCTGCTGACTTCAACAATCCGAACTCTCCGTTGAGCCAAAAGAGTATCTACTTCGACTTCGACAGCTATGCCGTTCCGGCTGATGCACAAGCCATGGTCGAAGCCCATGCTGTTTACTTGTCTACGCATCCGACGGCTACGGTTGTTTTGGAAGGTAACACCGACGAACGCGGCGGTCGCGAATACAACTTGGCTTTGGGCCAAAAGCGTAGCGACGCTGTGAAGAATCGTTTGCAATTGTTGGGTGTTCCGGCCGAACGTTTGGAAAGTGTGAGCTTCGGTAAGGAAAAGCCGCGCGCTTTGGGTAAGGACGAAGCTTCTTACCAAGAAAACCGTCGCGTCGATATCCAATATCGTACGAAGTAATGCGTACGTAGAACCTGATCGAGTCGATCAGGTTCTTTTGCATTGAAGGAATTGAGAAACGAATGCGTCACACGTTATTAGCCTTGGCTGTTATTGCTTGCGGTTTCCAAAGTACGGCCGCATTGGCCTTTGCCGACGATGAGGCTCGCGCTGCCATCTTGGAAATTCGCGAACAAATCAAAGCTTCTCAACGCTCTCAAGTGGCGTTGATGACGGAAATTGAAACGCTCAAGACTGAAAACTTGCGTTTGAACGGTGAGGTTGAAGAGTTGACCCGTAAGGTGCAATTGCTCGACGCTCGCCTGGTGGAAGTTGAACCGGCAACGGTGGAGTTGGACGGTCGAATTGTGACCGTAAAGCCTGCCGAACGCCGTGCGTTCGATAAGGCGATCGAGTTGTATCGCTCGCGCGACTTCGCCGGCTGTATCGCTGCCATGGAAGCTTTTGAAAAGGCATGGCCGCAATCGGCTTACTTGGCCAATGTCGATTATTGGATCGCCAGCTCCCATTATTCGTTAAATGATTTTAAGTCCACGATCAAAGTGACTCAGGCTTTGGTGAAGAAGTATGCCAAGTCGCCTAAGGTGCCCGATGCCATGCTTTTGCAGGCTTCGGCTTACTTGAGTGAAGGCGAAATTGCCAAGGCCAAATCCACTTTGCAATCGATCGTGAAGCGTTTCCCGAAGTCCGAACAAGCAAATACGGCAAAAGAACGCTTGAATGCGATTAAAAAGCTAGGTTAAGAGCCTAGAAGTGGGCTAAAATAAAACTTTCTGTCCCAGTTTTTTCGGTTAATACCAAAGAGAACTTAAAAAATGACTTGCTCTATCAAAGGTCAAAAGCTTTTGCGCAATCCGTTGATGAATCGCGGTACTGCTTTCACTCAAGAAGAACGCGCCGCTGCCGGTGTTCGCGGTTTGTTGCCGCCGACGGTTGAAACGCTTGAGCTCCAAGCTCAACGTGCTATCGAACAATTGCGTAGCTATGAACTTCCGATTCACCGCTATGTGTACTTGGACACGTTGCACAATACCAACGAAACGCTCTTCTACAAGGTCGTTAGCGACTACATCGAAGAAGTGATGCCGGTGATCTATACGCCGACGGTGGGTGAAGCATGTCAAAAGTTCAGCCACATTTTCCAACAAACGCGTGGTCTTTTCGTGTCCATCGAAGACAAGGGTCACGTGGATGAAATCTTGGCCAATGTGGACCAAGACGACGTGGAAGTCATCGTGGTGACGGACGGTCAGCGTATTTTGGGTTTGGGCGACCAAGGTGTCAACGGTATGGGCATCCCGGTCGGTAAGCTCGCTTTGTACACGGCTTGTGCCGGTATCGCTCCGGAAAAGACCTTGCCGGTGACGATCGACGTTGGTACGAACAACGCCGATTATTTGGCCGATCCGTTGTACATGGGTCTTCGTCACGAACGTGTTCAAGGTGAAGCCTACGACGAATTGGTTGATGAATTTATGCAAGCCGTTCGCCGCCGCTGGCCGAACGTTTTGGTCCAATTCGAAGACTTCGGTAACGCCAATGCTTTCCATGTGCTCGATCGCTGGAAGGACAACGCTCTTTGCTTCAATGACGACATCCAAGGTACGGCTTGTGTGGCAGTGACGGGTTTCTTCTCCGCCATGCGTGTGTTGGGTGCTAAGCTTGCCGATCAGCGCGTGCTCTTCTTGGGCGCCGGTGAAGCTGCTACGGGTATCGCCAATTTGATCGCTCAAGCCATCAGTGATGAAACGGGTGAAACGATCGAAGAAGCTCGCAAGCGTTGCTTCCTCTATGACTCTAAGGGTTTGGTGGTTGCATCTCGTACGGACCTCTCTCATCACAAGCAAGAATTTGCTCATGAAGCCGAATTCACGAAGACGTTTGAAGAATCCATCGAACAATTGCGTCCGACCGCTATCGTTGGCGTGGCTGCTCAACCGAACGCTTTCAATGAAGGCGTGATCCGTCGTATGAGCGAACTCAACGAGCGTCCGATCATCTTCGCCTTGTCCAACCCGACGTCTAAGGCCGAGTGCTCTGCTGAAATGGCTTATCGTTTCTCCAATGGTAAGGCATTGTTTGCATCCGGTTCTCCGTTCGCTCCGGTGGATATCGACGGTCAACACTTCGTGCCGCGTCAAGGTAACAACGCTTACGTGTTCCCGGCTTTGGGTCGTGGTGCAACGTTTGCTCGTTCCAAGACGATGCCGGTTGGTATGTTCTTGGCCGCTTCTCGTAAGCTTGCAGAAATGGTGAGCGAAGAAGATTTGGCTAACGGCAGTCTCTATCCGTCCTTGATGGATATCCGTCCGATTTCTGAAGAAATCTCCGTTGCCGTGGCCGAATACGCCTATGCTAACGGTTTGGCTCAAAACGAAAAGCCTGAAGATCTTGATGCTGCCGTCAAGGCCAGCATGTGGACGCCGAAGTACTAATCGTTCCGATTTGTACCGATGAAACCAAACCCCTGACGATCATTCGGTCTTCAGGGGTTTTCGTAGTTTTAAAAGTGTTATGAATTCCAATCATTTATTGGATATCGATTTACCTGTATGGGCCTCGACGACACCGTCATTTGACGATGTGGTTGTCGTTGCGCGCCTCAAAGGGGAAGCACTTTTACAACTACCCGAGGATCTTTATATTCCTCCCGACGCTCTCAAGCTCTTTTTAGAGTCGTTTGAAGGGCCTTTTGACTTGTTGCTTTATTTGATTCGTAAACAACGCTTCGATCTCAATGAGATTTCGGTGGCGGCGGTGACGGATCAATACATGCAATACGTTGAGCAGATTCGGGAGCATGACATGGAGTTGGCTGCCGATTATTTGGTGATGGCAGCCGATCTCATGATGATCAAGAGCCGTTTATTGTTGCCGGTGGCTCCCAATGAAGACGGAGAGGTCGAAGAAGATCCGACCGCACGTATTTTGCGTGAAGTTGCCGAATACGAAAAAATCCAAGTGGCCGCTCAACTTTTGGCAGCCCTGCCGAGTATCGGTGACGGATTTTGGCGTGGACAAGTGGCCGCGTGCGAAGCCGAAGATGAAGAAGAGCCGACGGTTTTGCCTCAGGAGCTGGCTCGTGTTTGGTTGTCGGTTTGTAAACAAGCCGGTCTCAAACAAAATCACCAAGTCGCGCGACAAGAGCTTTCGATTCATGAGTTTATGTCTGAGATTATTCGGCGATTGGAAAAAGAACGATTTGTCGAATTTCGATCGTTTTTGGCACAATCGTCCACTCGTCAAGCTCAAGTGGTCAGTTTTTTGGCCATTTTGGAGCTTTCTCGTGAAGGTTTGATTTCGGTGACTCAAGCCGCTCCCTATGCACCGATTTATCTTTGTAAGAAGGTGTTGGCTACGGGTGACCTTTTTGAAGGGCTCGGTCAGTCCTAATTTGTGACGAAAATTAACATTCGTTCACCGTTAAAGTTTTCTACTGTAGACTACAAAAAACTTATTTTTGGAAAGGAACCAAATCCATGGAAATGATCACTGAATTGTTGACGACCATCCACTGGGGTGCTGTCGCTCAAATCATCATGATCGATATTTTGTTGGGTGGTGACAACGCCGTTGTGATCGCTTTGGCATGTCGCAATCTCCCGCCCCAACAACGCAAGCAAGGTATTTTCTGGGGGGTGTTCGGTGCCATCGCCTTGCGCGTGGTGTTGATCACCTGTGCCGTGTATCTCTTGAAGTTGCCGCTTTTGAAGGTCGTGGCCGGAGCGCTCTTGATCTGGATCGGTGTCAAGCTTTTGGTGCCGCATGAAGAAGAGGATGCGAATGTGGAAGCCAGCACCAAGTTGTTGGGTGCCATCAAGACGATTATCGTGGCTGACTTGGTCATGAGTATCGACAACGTGATCGGTATTGCCGGCGCCGCACAACAAGCCGCCGAAGGCCATCAAACCTTGTTGATCATCTTCGGTCTTTTGGTGAGCGTGCCGTTTATCATCTTCGGTAGCCAAGTGATTTTGAAGCTCTTTGATCGCTTCCCGATCATCGTTACGTTCGGTGGTGCGCTTTTGGGTTGGATCGGTGGCGGTTTGATCGTGGGTGACGTGTTGCTTGCTGATCATTTGCCGGCTTCTGATATGGTCCATCACGTGGCAGCTGCTGTCGGCGCGATCTTGGTGATCGGTTTGGCCGAAGTGGTTAAGCGTCGTCGAGTGACCAACGCGTAATCGATTGCGAAATCATTTGATCAAAAGGTCGCCTATGGGCGGCCTTTTGTTTGGATCGCGAAACGCTGAGGAAAAAATAAGGCCATCTCAAGAGAGATGGCCTTAGGTTTTAGCGGTCAGTCCGAATTATTGGACATCCTTCAATTCGCGACGGAGAATCTTACCGACAGCGGTCTTCGGCAAGGATTCCACGAACACGATTTGACGCGGAATCTTGTAACCGGTCATTTGAGAACGGCAGTGAGCCGTGATTTCCTCCGCGGTCAAGGACGGATCCTTCTTCACGATGACGGCCTTGACGGTTTCACCGCTCTTGCCGTGCGGAACGCCGACAACACCGCATTCCAAAACCTTCGGATGGGAAGCGATGACGCTTTCGACTTCGTTCGGATACACGTTAAAGCCCGAGACCAAAATCATGTCCTTCTTACGGTCCGTAATCGTGATCTTACCTTCGGCAGTCATATGACCGACGTCACCGGTACGCAACCAACCGTCGCGGAACACGCCGGCCGTTTCTTCCGGGCGATTCCAATAGCCCAACATCACTTGCGGACCCTTCACACAGATTTCACCCGTAAATTCTTCTACGCGGCTCATGTCATCACAACGACCGAGATCGGCAAAACCTTCACCACGGATCGTCACATTGGTGGAGGGCAACGGATAACCAACGGAACCATCCCACGGAGCATCGGCCAAGATACCGCAAACACCCGGGCTCGTTTCCGTTAAACCGTAAGCTTCAAGGATGCTGCAATCGGTTGCTTCCTTCCAGGCTTCTGCCACGGACTTTTGAATTTGAGCGCCACCGGCGACCGTCAACTTCAAGTTCGTGAAGTGGAAGTTCTTGAATTCTTCGTTATGTAAGAGTGCGTTAAAGAGCGTGTTCACACCGGTCATCACACTGAAGTCCCAGTGCTTGATTTCCTTGACCAAGCCCTTCAAATCACGCGGGTTCGTGATCAAGACGATGTTAGAGGTCCAGTTCATGAACGAGAGTGAAGAGGTCAATGCGAAGATGTGATAAAGCGGCAATGCGCACATAGCCACTTCTTGGCATTGCTTGAACTTGCCGGAAATCCAGTAACCCGTTTGTTCAACGTTAGCGAGGATGTTACGGTGCGTGAGCATAGCGCCCTTGCTGACACCAGTCGTACCGCCCGTGTATTGCAAGAAGGCAATGTCGGTGTTGTTAAGTTCCACGGCCGTAAAGCCCGTAGCGTGACCGCGAGAGAGAGCTTCGCGGAACGGGACGGCCTTCGGGAGGTTGAATGCCGGCACCATCTTCTTGACGTGCTTGACGACCGTGTTGACCAACATGCGCTTGAAAGTCGGGAAAAGGTCGCCGATTTGCGTCGTGATGACGTGTTCAACCGGCGTGTGATCAATCACGCGTTCGAGCGTCTTGGCAAAGTTTTCAATGATGATAATGGCTTTGGCACCGGAATCCTTGAGTTGGTGTTCAAGTTCGCGAGCCGTGTAAAGCGGATTGACGTTGACAACGACAAAGCCGGCACGCAAAACAGCAAAGATGGAGATGATGTTTTGCAAGAGGTTCGGCATCATGATGGCGACGCGGTCACCACGCTTCATGTTGGGTAAGGATTGCAAATAAGCTGCCAAGTCCTTGGAAAGATCTTGCGTTTGTTTAGCCGTCAACGACACGTTCATGTTCGTGAAGAGCGGGCTATTCGGATTCTTTTGAGCGACGTGATCTAAAAGGCCCGGGATGGACGGATAGCGGTCCGGATCGATTTCGGCCGGAACGTGAGCCGGGTATTGGGCGAGCCAAGGAAAGTCATTCATCGTAAATAGTCCTATAAATAAAACGTAACTCTTTATTTTACTTCGAATTTGTGTCTAAAAACGAACCGAATTTAATGAAAAAACCTCAAAAACCCGATTCAGAGGGCTTTTGAGGTCTTTAAATGATGATTTTTTGGGCGATTAGGCGAGCGTCAAGCAGTAGCGAGCGTAGCTCTTGACATCTTCCCAGTCGGTATAGTCGATCACGGAAGACGGGTCCGTCGGGCCCTTGGTCATCTTCATGATCATTTGAATCATCTTCGTATCTAACCAAGACCAGTTCGGATAGTCGACCTTGCCGGCGATGCACTTGACGTCACGCGGCGTCCACGGAGACTTTTGCAAGAACTTTTGCATATAACGGTTGCCTTCGGGCGTAGCCTTAAACGGCGTACGAGCAACGACGGACACGTTAAAGAAGCTGTGGGGCTTGGCATCCAATTGAGCCTTGTACTTCGTGACAAAATGCATGAATGCCTTCGTGTAGGTACCGTACAAGACCGGGGCACCAACGATTACGAGATCGTACTTTTCCCAATCCACGCCTTCACGGTCGGCTTCAATGACGTCCATCACATCGGCTTGATTGCCTTCAGCGACGATGGTTTCGCCGATACGGCGAGCAATACGGGCCGTATGGCCACCGCGGCTGAAATAGACAACGAGCACAGATTTCATGGTTTTCTCCTCATGTGTTCGATTTAAGACAGTTCACTCGAACACAAATACGACTTTGAGCTTTATCGACCCATAATGGGTAATACAACGGAATTTTAGACAAAAAAGATTTCTTATATCTTAAATTTTGTCTTGAATTTCCTCGATTATTTGCAACGGTGTCTCTAAAACGCAATCGGCTTGCCAACTGGAGACATCATTGACGAGGCCCAAATAACCGTAGGCGGCAGCAGCAAAGCGCATGCCTGCATTGCGTGCGGCTTGTGCATCGCGGAAATCGTCCCCGACATAGAGGGTTTCCGAGGCTTTAAAACCGGTTTTTTCTAGAGCCAACAGTAAATTGTCGGGCGCCGGTTTGAGTTTGCCGGTTGCGTCTCCGCAAACGATGACTCGAGCTTCTTGTGCCATGCAAGTCGCTTGAGCGATCGGTAGGGTGAAACGTGCGTGTTTGTTGGTGACGATGCCCCAGGGGATGTTGCGTTTTTTCAGTTCGTCAAACATCGTTTGCACTTCGGCAAAGAGATGAGAGTCTTGGCAACAATGGGTTTGATAGTCATCCAAAAACTCTTTCTGAATCTCGGCGTAACGTTTATCCTCCGGAGAAAGGCCTAAGGTCACTTCAATCAGTCCTCGGGCACCACGACCGGCATGAGAACGTACCTCTTCAAAAGGTAAAGCGAGCAGGCCACGACGAGTACGAAGACGGTTGGCGGCTCCGACCAAGTCCGGGGCGCTATCAAAGAGGGTACCGTCCAAGTCGAAAAGAATGAAACGGATCGGGGAGTATTCGGTCATAGTGATCCCTTGTAAGAAAAAAAGCGCTCTGTCATAACACAGAGCGCTTTTTCGCTACTTAGCAATCAATCAGTGTCAGACACCAATTATTGTGCACGCGTACCAACGACTTCGATGACAGCGCGGCGGTTCGGAGCCAAGCATGCAACGACGTCAGCGCCGTCTGCACACGTCACGACCGGATCAGCCGTGCCCTTACCTTCCGTTTGAACCTTGTCAGCCGGAACGCCTTGCTTGACCAAGTAAGCCTTGACAGCAGCAGCACGCTTTTCAGAGATCTTTTGGTTGAAAGCGGCCGGGCCCAAGCGGTCAGCGTAACCCGTAGCCATCACGACTTCAACCTTCAAGCCAGCCATGCGAGCGACCAATTCGTTCAACATGTTGCGACCGTCAGCCTTCAAAGCGGCGGAGTTCAAGTTAAAGAGCGTGTCAGCAGCCAAAACAACCTTGCTCTTAGCGGCGATGTCGCCGTCGCATTCGAATTGTTCAGCCAAAGCCGGCGTCCAGTAACCCGTACGGACACATTGCTTGTTGCTGTCCTTGACATAAGCCTTGAAGCCGTCGAGGACATAGGGATTTTCAGCAGCAGAAGCTGCGCCGCTAACAGCGACCAAAGCAGCCAAAGCGCTCAAAGCGATAGAGGATTTCATATAAAACTCCAATTGGATGTACGGCTCACAGATAGGCGCCGTTGTACCTTACGGTAGCTGTTAGCCTCCCAAGCCTCGCGAGCATGCTTAAACGGGGGACTCTTCTACCATCAAAGCGCATTTTGCCATTTTTTTGCAACATTTACCGAGTATTCCCTATCAAAGTAGGGAGATTTCTGTAAAAGTTGTTTCGAAACGACACATTGACCGTCAGTCCAGACGTGAGAAATCTGTGAGCGGTCTGCGCTGTAGAGTAATTGTGTAGCGACATCCGTGGTCGGAATCGTGTTGATATCGGCCAGATTGATGGCTACTAAGTCAGCGGCTTTGCCGGCTTCGATCGAACCGATTCGATCGCCCCAGCCAATGGCTTTGGCTCCGCCCATCGTCGCGGCATAAAGCATGTCGAACACTTTCATTGTGGTCGGCTCTGCCGCGGTGGCTTTGCCGAGCATGGCAGCCAATCGAGTTTCAGCCAACATGTCAAGCTTGTCATTGCTGGCCACGCTGTCGGTCCCGATGGCGATGTTGATGCCTTTTTGCATCATTTTGGCGATCGGCGCAAAACCGCTCGCCAATTTGAGGTTGGAGGAGGGGCAATGGGCGACGCTGGCTCCGGCTTTGGCCAGCAGTTCAATTTCTCGATCGTCGGGGTGCACGGTATGCACGCTGATTAAGCGATCGTTGATAATGCCAAGTCGTGCCAATCGTTCGACAGGGCGCATGCCGTAAAGACGCAACGATTCGCTGACTTCAAAAGCGGTTTCATCGATGTGCATATGAATCGGAGCACCATGTTTTTCACTTAGTTTGGCGGCGCGAGTTAAGGCGGCATCGTCGACCGTGTAGGGCGCGTGAGGGCCGACAGAGACTCGAACATGAGCATTGCCTTGGAATCGTTCAAAAAGCGCATCGGCACACCGGAAATAGTCGTCAGTGGATTGCGCCATGGCCGATGGGAATCCAATCACGATGGCGCTAACGGTGCATTTCATTGCGCTGTCTTCAAACGCTCGAGCAATGTCTTCGGAGAAAAAATATTGATCGTTGGTGCAAGTGATACCGGAGAGCAACATTTCTTGGGCGGCAAGTTTGGCACCTTCATACGCAAAATCATGTCCCATGAGTTTGGCTTCGGCCGGCCAAATTTTTGTTTGTAACCAGTCCATCAATGAGAGGTCGGCGCCCATTCCTCGTAAGAGATTCATCGGAGCATGCGAGTGAGCGTTGACCAAGCCTGGAATCACGACGTGATCGTTGAGCTCGAATGTCTCATCGGCGCTGAACGCTTCGGCTTCTTTGGGGGACAAAAGTTTCACGATATTGCCAGCTTTGATGGCGATGACAACGTTTTCCAAAATTGTGTTTTTCGGCACCATTGGGATGACCCAGCGGCATTTGAGTAAGGTGTCTACATGCATGAGCGAACCTTGTGAATGGCGTGTTTGGATGTCAATCATTTTAGGTCCTTTGGTGTGTTTTTTGGCTTTTTAGGAGTGAAAATTTAAAGAATGAAAAGTCAATAAAAGTCAAGTGTTTTCTGATGTGTTGTAAGTCGTTGAATATAAAAGGCTTTTCAATTGCTTTTGATTGGAAAAGTTGACGTTTTTTCTGATAAAATTAATAGATTAAATTATCTCTTTGTAGGTTGAGAATCTGATGGCTGATAACGAAGAAATCAAGCAAGAAGGTCAAGAGCTTGAAGTGGTCGCTGAAGAGCAAGAAGAAGCCACTGATGCATTGCGTCAAAATATTGGTGAAGTAGAGCCCGTTTCGTTGGAAACGGAAATGAAGCGTTCCTATTTGGATTACGCCATGAGCGTGATCGTTGGTCGTGCGCTCCCAGATGTTCGAGACGGTTTGAAGCCCGTGCATCGTCGCGTGTTGTTTGCGATGGAGCAAATGGGTAATACGTATTCCCGTCCGACGAAAAAGTCCGCCCGTGTGGTTGGGGACGTGATCGGTAAGTATCACCCGCACGGTGACCAAGCTGCATACGATACGATCGTTCGTATGGCTCAACCTTTCTCTTTGCGTTACCCCTTAGTGTACGGTCAAGGTAACTTCGGTAGCTTGGACGGTGACTCTGCCGCTGCTATGCGTTACACCGAAGTGAAGTTGCAAAAGTTGGCTGGTGAAATGTTGGCTGACATCCGTAAGGAAACGGTCGACTTTGTTCCGAACTACGACAATACGGAAACGGAACCGACGGTGTTGCCGACGCGTTTGCCGAATTTATTAATCAACGGCAGCTCTGGTATTGCCGTGGGTATGGCGACGAATATTCCGCCGCACAATTTGGGTGAAACGGTCGATGCTTGCGTGCATTTGCTTAATCATCCGGATGCTACGATCGATGATTTGATTAAGTTTGTTCCGGCTCCTGACTTCCCTACGGGCGGCATCATTTTTGGTTTGCACGGCGTGCATGAAGGTTATCGTACGGGTCGTGGCCGTATCTTGATTCGTTCCAAGACTCACTACGAAGAATTCGATAAGGGTCGTCGTACCCGTATCGTGGTCGATGAGATTCCTTATCAAGTCAATAAGCGAGTCTTGGTTGAATCCATTGCTCATTTGATCAATGAAAAGCGTATCGAAGGCATTTCCGATTTGCGTGATGAAACCGACAAGGACGGTGTTCGTATCGTGATCGAGTTAAAGAGCGGTGTTGTAGCCGATGTGGTTCTCAATAACCTCTTCAAGCTCACGCAATTGCAAGACTCCTTTGGCGTCAATATGGTTGCCTTGGTTGACGGTCAACCGCAATTGCTCAACCTCAAGCAAATCCTTGAAGCTTTCTTGATGCACCGTCGCGAAGTTGTGACGCGTCGTACGATTTTCGAATTGCGAGAAAGTCGTGGCGAGGCTCACGTCTTGGAAGGTTTGGCTGTGGCATTGGCCAATATCGACGACTTCTTGGCCATCATTCGTAATGCGCCGACGCCGGATGTGGCAAAGGCGGCCTTAATGGGTCGTGGTTGGGCTTCCGACTTGGTGGCAACGATGCTTAGCCGTGTCGAAGATCAAATGGATTTGTATCGTCCGGATGGTTTGGATGCCCAGTACGGTTTCCGTTCTAGTGAAGGCCTTTATTACTTGAGCGAAAAGCAAGCCGTTCGTATTTTGCAAATGCAATTGCAACGCTTGACTGGTCTTGAACAAGACAAGATTGTTCAAGATTACAAGCAAGTGAGCGCTCACATTGCCGATCTTTTGGATATCTTGGCAAAGCCCGAACGTGTCAGCCGCATCATTGAAGACGATCTTTTGCAATTGAAGACCGACTACAACGACGATCGTCGTTCCACGTTGGATCCGACGGGCGACCCCAATTTCGATCCGCGCGACTTGATCCCGCGTCGAGAAATGGTTGTGACGATGACGCGAGACGGTTATATCAAGGCTCAGCAAGTTTCTGATTACCAAGCACAAAAGCGCGGCGGTCAAGGTAAGAAGGCGGCGACGATGAAGGAAGGCGATATGATCGATCAGCTCTTTATCGCCAACTCGCATGATCGCATCTTGTGCTTCTCCGACTTCGGTCGTATGTATTGCTTGGATGTCTATACGTTACCTGAGGGGTCTCGCACCAGTAAGGGTCGTCCGATCATCAACTCCGTGCCGCTTGCCGAAGGTGAACGCATCACGGTGGTCTTGCCGATCCAAGAATTCGATGACGGTCATTATGTCTTTATGGCAACGGCTAACGGTGTCGTGAAGAAGACGCCGCTTAAGGACTTTGCAAACGTTCGTCGTTCCGGCATTAATGCAGCCGGTTTGGATGAGGGCGATCATTTGATCGGTGTGGCTATTACCAACGGTGAAAACGACATCATGCTCTTCTCCGATGCCGGTAAGGCCGTTCGATTTGCAGAAAGCGATGTTCGTCCGATGGGCCGTAATGCTCGCGGTGTGCGTGGTATGCAATTGGAAGATGGTCAGCAAATCATTGCCTTGTTGGTGGCCGGTGACGAAACGCAAACGGTGTTGACGGCAACGGAAAACGGTTACGGTAAGCGTACGGAAGTGGCCGAATACACGCGTCACGGTCGCGGCACGAAGGGCATGATCGCCATCCAAACCTCCGAACGTAACGGTAAGGTGGTAGCGGCAACCTTGGTGAAGGAAACGGACGAAATCATGATGCTCACGCAAAAGGGCAAGATCGTTCGTACGTCGGTGAGCGACATTCGAGTGCTCAAGCGTGCAACGCTAGGTGTGACGTTAATCGGTTTGAAGGATGATATCTTGGCGGCTGTTCAACGCATTGCCGAGGAAGATGTGATTCCTGAGTCCACGATTGAAAAGGTTGTTCCGGTTTCTGATGAACCGTATCAACAAGACTTACAACTCGGCGATTGATGAGTCTTTATAACTTTGCAGCGGGGCCGGCGATGCTGGCCCCTTCCGTGAAAAAAGCGTTGGCTGCCATGATTCTTGATTGGCGTGGTACGGGCTTGTCGATCACGGAAGTACCCCATCGAGACAAACTCTTTGGGGATTTCCTTTTGGAACTCCAAGGAAAAGTTCGACGCTTGTTAGGTGTCGATGAGCGCTATGAAGTCCTCTTTTTGATGGGTGGCGCTCGTTTGCTTTTTGCATTGATTGCCGAACAGTTTTTGAAAGAAAAAGCCGCGTATGCCGTTACGGGGTATTGGTCAGCCTTGGCAGCTCGTACCGCCGAGCGTTATGGTCAGGTTCAAACGATCGAAA
>JAFNZB010000010.1 GCA_017383055.1 Burkholderiaceae bacterium
AACCATGTGCTCTAGCCAACTGAGCTATCTCGCCATACTTTAAGGTATTCCCTCAAAACCGAACACATAAATCTTTATCTCTCATATCCTCATTAAAACATCTTCTTACTTTACCTTCCGTTCAGGATAAGCCCTCGACCTATTAGTAACATTCAGCTGCTCTACCAAGGTCGTTGGTTCGACTCTCAAGCCATCATGTTGCGCGAATCCGCACAACGTTGGATCGCTCGTGCCATCACGGGTACGGTCACGCTTGAATTGCGTCGCGGCAATGACTACACGATCCTTAACACGGAAAGCCCGAACCTCACGTACGAAGCCGAACGCTTGACGATGGAAAAGGGTGACTCCATGTTCACGGCTGAAGACCGTATCGGTCAATTGACGATGCGTAATCTCGACATCGTTGATACGCGTGGCAAGTTGGCGATCTACTCCAAGACGGGTTTGATCTCCGGTACGTCTGCAGTGGCATTGTTGAACGGTAATCAAACGGAAGAATGATTTCACGTTAACGGCTAAATGATTCAAGAGCGCTGGGAGTAATCTCAGCGCTCTTTTTACATGGATTTGGTGAACACGATACAATCCAAGAGTTATTCGAGTTTTTGTTTAGGTACCTATTACTGTGGCTTGGCCTTTTGAATTCAGTATCGGTTGGCGATACACCCGTCAAAGTAAGAAAGCGGGCAAGAAAAACGGCTTTATTTCTTTTATCTCCGTGATGAGCGTAGCCTCGATCGCTGTGGGCGTGATGGCTTTGATCGTCGTGCTTTCGGTGATGAACGGCTTCCAAAAAGAAGTGCGTGATCGCATGCTTTCGGTTATTCCTCACATTGAAGTGATGAATTACGACGGTGCGATTGCCGATTGGCAAAAAGAGGCAGAGACCGTCAAACAAAATCCTCATGTATTGGGCGTGGCTCCGTATGTTTCCGGTCAAGGGCTTTTGAGCACGGGCTCGAACGTACGCGGTGTTTTGGTTCGAGGAATTGATCCGGAACGTGAACCCTTGGTGAGCGACATTACTAAGCAAATGGTCTTCGGAAAACTCACGGACCTCAATAACGAACGTTATGGCATCGTGCTAGGTCAAGACTTGGCTCGCCTTTTGCGAGTTCGTCCCGGCGATAAAGTCAATGTGATGATTCCGCAAGGCCGCGCAACGCCTGCCGGTATCGTGCCCCGTATGCGAGCCTTTACATTGACGGGAGTATTCTCTTCGGGCCATTACGAATTCGATAGCACCATGGCGTTGATCAGTTTGGAAGACGGTCAAACGCTTTTCCGCCAAACGGGGCCAACGGGGCTTCGCGTGCGTGTCGATGACATGAATGATGCGCCTTTGATTGCCTATGAACTCATGCAAAACCTGCCGCCCACCTATGCGGTGAGCGATTGGTCTCGTCAAAATCGCACATGGTTTGCTGCTGTTCAAGTCGAAAAACGCATGATGTCGATCATTTTGTTCTTGATCGTGTTGGTGGGGGCTTTCGGTCTTGTTTCCAGTATGGTGATGACGGTGACGGAAAAGCAAAGTGATATTGCGATCCTTCGCACGTTAGGTGCGTCTCCGGCATCGATCATGTCGATTTTCATGATCCAAGGAG
>JAFNZB010000110.1 GCA_017383055.1 Burkholderiaceae bacterium
CATAACTGATGAAGTGACCGATCAAAATGGCGTAAATACGAGAAAAGGTTGCACTCATACGAGGACCGTTTTCGATACCAAAAACCTTGTAATCCGGGCTCGGATCGGTCAAACAGTCACACGCATAAAGCAACAACTCCGCAAGCCCATTTTGATTGGCCTTCAGCCACTCTCGATTGTTGGCCGCGATGAGCTTCTCGGAAAAAATTCGATCAATGAGCTCAAGCGTGCGAGCATCGTCTCTGTTTGATACGGCTTCGCGTAAAGGCGCTTGATAACGGCAAAGGCGATCGTAGGAATCCAGATTGCTCGCTTCCAAAGCATACTGGCCCCACGCATCTTCCATCGAGGTGAAAACATATTGACACTTCGGTCGATGGATCTGCGTTAAATAGGGTGGATCAAAAGGCTTCCCCGAGAGATAGTCCGCAAAATACCGACAAAAATCCACGACCACGTCGGTCGTCAAAAAGTGGTGGCGGGCGGAAATCAAATCGTAATCTGTAGACATCAAAAAAGTATCCATGGCACTGAGTCTTCTCTAGTTTACGCCTGAGGCAACGTTTTGTTGCCTCATTCACTCAAAAACCTCGAAACACTCGAGGCCAAGAGATACCAATGGATGCTTTCGGCGCTGCGAGCGCACGAGAAAACAAATTTTTAGTGTTTTTTTAATTCAGCGGCAATCAGCGATTCGATCGTGACACCGGCGGCTTGGGCTAACTTTTGCCAACGACTCCATTCGGACTTAGGCAACGTCACCGTCACATTGACCGTTTCTTCTTCAACGATGTCAAACGTCAAAGGCGAAGGCAACATCTCATCCAACGTTAATAATACGGCCGCCATGTGGCGACAGTAACCGTCTTTTTTGGCTGCATCGCACGTACAAACCAACTTCTCAATCACGGCCCCTTTCACATGGATTTCGACCGTTTCCAATTTTCCTTGAGCAACCGAGGCTTGAAAACCGTAAGTGCGTTTTTTAAGCCCGGTGACGACCCCTTCCTGATAATCCGTGAAGCCTAAATCCAACACGGCGGGATCAAATTCTTTTTGCCAAGCGATGATCATGGGTTTTTCCTGCTTTTCGATGTTTCCATTCTAACGAAGGAATATCTAATTTTTCTTTCTTCTCCGCGTATCGCTATGCAATTGCCTGTACGGTGGTATATCAGTCCCATAACAAAATTGAGAGCATCGCAGGAAAATCGTCTCAAATGCGGAGAAACGCTCACCTTACGGACAACACCGTCAGAGTATCATCATTGGTATCGACACAAAGCAAATACATCATGTCCCCAACCGTTTTGCAATCGTTTTGGATGTTGGCCGCCGGTGCCTTTTACACATTGCTAGCCATTTGCATCAAATGGGGCGTGGATAGTTATTCCGTTTACGAAATCGTTTTCTACCGATCGGCATTCGGCATCTTCATGGTGCTCTATCTTCTCAAGCAAAAAGGAATCCCGATTGCGACACCGATGCTTGGTACACACATCCTTCGTAATGCCCTAGCGACCACCAATCTTTGTTTAGGGGCCTACATCACGTGGCTCTTGCCGCTTGCCATGGCGCAGATCCTCAATTACACCTGTCCGCTTTTCTTTGCCTCGTGGATCGTCGCTGAAATGCTACTAGCCGGCCGTCGCATCAACTGGGGGTTATTGGGCGCACTCATTTGTGGGTTCTTGGGCGTTTGTTTGATCATTCGACCGGACGTGGGTGAAGCGATGTTGCTTCCAATGCTGTTGGGATTGATTGTGGGTGCCACGGGTGGCTCGGCCGACTGG
>JAFNZB010000111.1 GCA_017383055.1 Burkholderiaceae bacterium
CGATTCTTCGATCGCCAAATCCACGGTCCGCATATCCACCGAACCGTAAAGCTTTAACGAATCGTCACGATGAAAGTGCTTGAACGCATAGCTCCCACCGGCAGCCAACGCTGCGACTACCACCAAACCGATGACTTTCTTATTCATAACCATCCCCTACCTTTCAATAATTCAAATTCTAATTTGAATTTCAATCCAGTCAATGCAAGGGATACCCAATTTGTGCGGTACTGTCTGCTAAAAATCGTTTCCGTTTGCAACGGGTAAAAAGAAACCCTCAGCTCCTGAAACGGAAACTGAGGGTTGTATTTTTGCGTTAGGAACTCAAAGTGTGAGTTCCTTAACAAGGCCTATTAAGCAGCCGGCGTTTCTTCCTTAGCAGCTTCTTCCAAGAGAACCTTCATGGAGAGACGCACACGACCCTTTTCGTCGGCTTCGATGACCTTCACGCGAACCACTTGACCTTCCTTCAAGTAGTCGGAGACGGCGTTGACGCGTTCGTTAGCGATTTGGCTGATGTGCAACAAACCGTCCTTGCCCGGGAGCAATTGAACGATGGCACCGAAGTCCAACAAGCGCGTGACCGTACCTTCGTAGATTTGGCCCTTTTCGATTTCAGCCGTGATATCGAGGATGCGCTTTTGAGCGGCGAGACCGGCTTCCGGATCCGTGGAAGCGATCACGACAGAACCGTCGTCTTCGATGTTGATCGTTGCGCCCGTTTCTTCGCAGATACCGCGGATCACAGAACCGCCCTTACCGATCACGTCACGGATCTTTTCCGGGTTGATCTTCATCGTGATCATGCGTGGAGCGAACTTGGAGAGTTCCTTGGAACCGCCGGCAGCTTGCGTGCGCATTTCGTTCAAGATGTGTTGGCGACCTTCATGAGCTTGGGCCAAAGCCACTTGCATGATTTCCTTGTTGATGCCTTCGATCTTGATGTCCATTTGCAAAGCCGTCACGCCATTTTCCGTACCGGCCACCTTGAAGTCCATGTCGCCCAAGTGGTCTTCGTCACCCAAGATGTCCGTCAAAACGGCAAACTTGTTACCTTCCTTGATGAGGCCCATGGCAACACCAGCCACGTAGTCCTTGACCGGAACGCCAGCGTCCATCAAGCTCAAGCAACCGCCACAGACGCTAGCCATGGAGGAAGAACCGTTGGATTCGCAGATTTCGCTAACCACACGGATGGAGTATTGGAATTCTTCTTCGCTCGGCAAAACGGCCAACAAAGCACGCTTAGCCAAACGGCCGTGACCGATTTCACGACGCTTCGGGCTACCGACACGACCCGTTTCACCCGTGGCAAACGGAGGCATGTTGTAGTGGAGCATGAAGCGATCACGCGTTTCGCCCATCAAACCGTCGATGATTTGTTCGTCTTGCTTCGTACCCAACGTCGTCACGACCAAAGCTTGGGTTTCGCCACGCGTAAAGAGGGCGGAACCGTGGGTGCGCGGCAACACGCCTTGACGGATTTCGATCGGACGAACCGTCTTCGTGTCGCGACCGTCGATACGCGGTTCACCGTTCAAGATGTTGGAGCGAACGAGCGTGGCTTCCATTTCGAAGAGGATGCCGGCGACTTCGTTAGCATCAGCCGGTTCCGTACCGGCAGCTTCGGCGTCTTGAGCCAAAGCGGCGTCGACCATGGCGTAGATTTCACGCAACTTGTCCGTACGAGCTTGCTTGGAGCGGATGCCGTAAGCAACCTTCAATTCTTCGCCAGCCAATTCAGCCACGCGAGCGATCAAAGCTTCGTTCTTCGGAGCCGGTTGCCAATCCCAAGCCGGCTTACCGGCTTCAGCAACGAGTTCGTTGATGGCGTTGATAGCAACTTGTTGTTGTTCGTGACCGAACATCACAGCGCCCAACATGATGTCTTCCGGCAAGCAATCGGCTTCGGATTCAACCATCAACACAGCGCGTTCCGTACCGCTCACGACGAGGTCCAAGCGGCTGTCGGCCATTTGAGAGATCTTCGGGCAAGCAACGAATTCACCGTTGATGTAACCGACGCGGCAAGCACCGATCGGACCGTTGAACGGGATACCGGAGATAGCCAAAGCAGCGGATGCACCCAACATGGAGGGGATGTCCGGATCAACTTCCGGATCAACGGAGAGAACGTGAACGATCACTTGAACTTCGTTGAAGAAACCTTCCGGGAAGAGCGGACGGATCGGACGGTCGATCAAACGGCTCGTCAACGTTTCCTTTTCGCTCGGACGACCTTCGCGCTTGAAGAAACCGCCCGGGATCTTACCGGCAGAGTAGGTCTTTTCGATGTAGTCGACCGTCAACGGGAAGAAATCTTGACCCGGCTTGGCTTCCTTCTTAGCCACGACCGTTGCCAAAACGACCGTGTCGTCCATTTGGCAGAGAACGGCACCCGTTGCTTGACGAGCGATTTCACCCGTCGTGAACGTGACGTCGTGGTCACCGAAACGGAAAGACTTGCTCACCTTATTGAACATCGTCATTTTCATATTCCTTAAAAAAATGGATTGGAGACGGTGTTTCAATACGCTGCGGTGTGAAAAAACTGTCACTTCCCTCACATCGCAACGCACGAATCAAAACCGAAAAAATTCTCCGTCCCCCAATCCGTTAACAAAAAAGCAGCGTCTAAAACGTGAAAAAGACGGCCTGAAATTCAGGCCGTCCTTTTTGCTGATTCGATTACTTACGCAAGTTCAAAGCGTCGATCAACTTACGATAAGCGTCCACATCCGTGCGCTTGAGGTAGTCCAACAACTTACGACGACGGGAAACCATCTTCAAGAGACCGCGGCGGGAGTGGTGATCCTTAGCGTGTTGCTTGAAGTGCGGCGTGAGTTCGTTGATACGAGCCGTCAACAAAGCGACTTGGACTTCGGGAGAACCCGTGTCACCAGCTTGACGTTGGAACTTAGCGACGATTTCAGACTTCTTGATATCGAGAACAGACATTGTCTTTTAACCTTAAAAGAAAAAAATTAAACAAGCGAACGTGGAAGTTAGGCCACGCCGTGAAGCTCGGAATTGTACTGATTTTTTCCCAAGATGGAAAGGGAAAAACCACTTTTTTTCCAATCTTTTTGCAAAACCGTACAAATCCCAAAAACCTATTTAAATTTCAATAACTTAAAACTTCATCAAGTGTTGACGATAGTGCTTGAGCTCGTCAATGCTTTCCAAAATATCGGAGAGCGCTTCGTGCTTGGTGCGCTTTTTAAAAGAGCGGTGCACTTCGGGGGCCCAACGACGAGCCAATTCCTTCAAGGTCGAAACGTCAAGGTTGCGATAATGGAAATAATTTTCCAAGCGCGGCAACCAACGAGCCATGAAACGACGGTCTTGACCGATGGAGTTTCCGCACATCGGGCTCTTACCCGGCGGCACGAATCGACGGAATTCGGCAAGCAAGATGTCGCTCGCTTCTTCTTCCGTGATCGTCGTCTCCAACACGCGCTTCGTTAATCCCGAACGACCGTGCGTATCGGTGTTCCATGCATCCATCGCATCCATCACGCGTTGCGTTTGATGGATAGCCAACACCGGGCATTCGTGCAAGATATTCAATTGTGCGTCCGTGATCACGGCTGCCACTTCCAACACTCGGTTGACTTCCGGTTGAAGGCCCGTCATCTCCATATCGACCCAAATCAAATTGTCGTCGCTATAACGAGGATCTTTTTCCATGACTTTTCCACCCTTAAGGATCTAAATCTTCTAAAATTGATGGTTTGAAAGTTGATATTGTCGCATTTTTTCATGTCGATTACTTTTGACCTGATCTTCCTTGCCGCGTTGGCCTTTTATTTTGTCGTTCAAAGCCTCGTGTGCCTGATTGAAATCGTGCATTTAAAGCGCACGATCAACACGGTGCCCGCTGAGCTTGCCCACAAGGTCACGCTTGCCCAACACCAAAAAGCCGCGCATTACGACATCGCTCGTACGGCGCTCAATTGGCTTGAAGTCACGGTCACCTCCGCGCTCATCTTGGCGCTCACCGAAGGCAATATCATCAACGAAATCAGCGACTGGCTCATGATGCAAGTGGGCGACGCCTTTGCCTTCCACTGGATGCTCCCGGCTTTGATCGGTTTGATGTTTGTCGTCGTCGACTTGCCGTTTTGCTGGTACAAAGAATTCCGTCTTCGCGAAGCTTACGGCTACTGCCGCGTTCAACAAAAGAAGTGGTTCCATGTCTATTTCTTAGAAACGATCATCGGTTGGTTGGCCGTGTTGCCCATTCTTTGGATCGTTCTCTATCTGTGGCGTCACACCGACGATGCTTGGTGGCTCATCGGTTGGGGCATGTACTGCGTCTACTTGATCTTCCATTTGGGTTTGGCCAAGCGTCTTTTGTATGTGATCCACCAAGGTCGTTCCACCCCCATCCAAGACGAAGCCATGATCAATGCGTTGGCTCATTTGGGTGAAGATGCCAAGATCAACGTGACGGGTGCGGCTATCTGTCGCGCCGATGACAACGCCGATTTGCCGCCCGCATTCGCCTACGGTCATAACAACAACGTCCGTTTGTTCTTCCGTGCCGACAGTGTCGCTCACATGAATACCGCGGACTTGGTAGCGATTGCCGCACACGCCTTGGCCCGTAACCGCAGCCACATGTATTTTCAATCGTGGGTGGTTTGCGCCGCCGTCGGTTTCGTAGTCTTTGCCTTCTTAAATTGGTTGGCTCCCCAATCGTGGTTCTTGGATGAAATCGGTTTCCGCGTCTACGGCCCGGGCCCCTACTACGGCTCTTTGATGACGTTTGCAATCGTGGCTTTGCCCGTGTTGCTCTTCCCCTTTAAGTTGC
>JAFNZB010000112.1 GCA_017383055.1 Burkholderiaceae bacterium
CATCATCGTCATCGACCCCGACTGTCCCTATTGTGATTTGATGGCCCCGATCGCCCGAAAACTCAACGAAACCTTCGGCTTTGAAGTCTTGGCGATCAACGCAGGCAAAAAGGCATCTATCGCATGGCCTGAAGCCAAGCCCGATAACGGCACGTTGCGTGTTTTGATGGAGCGCACGAATGAGCCCATCACCACCACGCCCACGATCTTTTTAGTCCATCGAGATCGCACACGCATCCATCGAGTGGCCACGGGCGTCGTTGCCCTTGAAGAACTCATCCATCGTATGCATACCGTGACGAGCGTTCCGCCCGGTCACTCGTTATTCGGAGGCCAACCATGAAAAAGACATTACTCAGTATCGCTTGCACCTTGGCTTGTGCGTTGCCTGCGCAAGCCGGTTTTATCGAAGACTTTTACACGGCCGCCGGTGCCGCTCAAGGCAATCTCACCGCACCCGGCCTTTATCAATCCCAAGGTTTGAACACCGTCACGGGTGGCGGCTACGTTTTTAAAGCCCCCCGAAAGGAATTCACGCCGTTTCACTTCACGCCTCCGTCGCTATCGGCCGGTTGCGGAGGGATCGATCTGTTTTTAGGGGCGTTTTCCATTCCGTCCAAAGAAGAATTCTTGGCCTTTTTGCGCTCGATCGGCTCGGCCCTTCCCGGTCTTGCTTTTCAATTAGCACTTCAAACCTTGTCGCCCGATTTGAGCGAACAAGTGACGAGTTTTCGTGACTTGATCCGTGAATACACGGCGAAATTCTCCGACTCTTGCACCGCCGCCGAAACGCTCCTGGAGATGTCGGGTGCTCAAGCCTTCATGCAAAAGGTCAAACACTCCGCCAATAACGCCCTTCGAAGCCAAGGGTTCGTCTCCGACGCCTATGAAGCCGAAGCCAAAACCCGCACGGACGGTGCTTCTGTTTTCACCTACGGGCAAAGTTTGCAAGACGCGGGCGGCCACACGGTTGACGCGCCAGAGATGAATCTCACATGGACCTTATTGGGCGGCGGTGAATTTTCCGGCACCTACCCCAAAGAAATGAAAGAACTCATGATGACGTTGGTGGGGACCACCATTTATTTAAAGACGGGCGAAGGCAAAGACACTGTGGCGCAATCGCGCTACATCGAAGGCGCCGACATCACGGCCGCCTTGTTTGGCGATGCCTCGAGTATCGACCTCACGAACGCTTGGCGCTGGCGGTGTGCGGCCAACGATGCTCTGTGCCTCAATCCCCAACGAACGGCAATCGATGACATCAACCTCACCCATCGCTTCTGGGTCGCAGCCAAACACTACCAATCCTCGATCCTGGAGCGAAACCCGGCGCTTTTTACCGTTGAGGAACGCCTTTTATTGGCCACAGCCACCACGATTCCGCTTTTACGCATCGTCAATGCCGTGACGACGCGTCGTTATTTGGGCTTTTCCGAAGACATTCTTCGTGTGTACGTGGAAGCGGCCGCTTACGAAGCGATCGTACGAGCGCTCGAGCAACTCACGCACGACATCGATCGAGCGATCTCCGCCTCGTCTGCCAAATCCGCTAACACGATCAATGAATCACACGCTCGTGACATCCAGGCGCGATTAGCAACCGTTCGAGCCGATTTGGCCCTTCGTGCCGACAAGATTTATCAACAAATGAACCGCACGCACACGTTCATCCAACAAGTCGAGCATTTGGAACGTTCTGTTTTGGGCAATGCCGCCCAGGCGATCGCGATCGACCTTGAACGCCGTTAAAGGAGTGATGTATGAATTTTGAATTCTTTGCTTATTGGAACGGTGCGCAGATCCGAGACCTCTTTGAGATCATCGTCTCGATTACGTCCGGCCCCGACTTCTTAGGACTCTTACGAACGATGGCGCTCTTGGGGATCCTGTGCGTGATGACGATCGCCGCCCTTCGTTACCGTGGAATGGATGCGATCAGCTTTTTCATGGCGATCGTGGTCTTTTACACCGTGCTTTTAGTCCCCAAAGTCGATCTCACGATCCGTGACGATCGTGCCGGCTCCGTTCATGTCGTGCAACACGTCCCGCTGGGCGTCGCCTTTTTAGCATCCACGACCTCACACGTCGGTCATTGGCTCACGGAAACCTTCGAATCGAACTTTGCTGACACCGATGCCGAACGATTTTCTCGTTTCGGGGTCGTTTTCCCCGAACGAGCCGTCACGGCATTGGCTGCCGTGGGTCCCGTGACGCCCGCCGGTCGCCAATTGATTACGAACTTCAACCGCCAATGCGTGGTCCCTGAGCTCATCGACTACCCGGAAAAACTCCAAGCGTTAACGTCGAGCACCAACCTTTGGAACACCGTCGCAACGGCCGGCTGGGTCAATCCCGCTCGTCAAACCCAAGATACAACGGGCACTTGGATCTCTTGCTCCGATGCGATCGCCGTCATTCAAAACCATCTGAACAACGTTGAGATCCCAGCCATCCAAAATCATTTGGCGTTGCAACTCGTCCCTGATCGAGTCGACCCTTCGGCCGTTATTTCTCAAGTGCTCCCGCAAGCGGAAAGTCTGCTTTTGGGCGTTTCCCGATCGTTGGCCGAATCGATTCGTCATTCGGTCTTCATGAATACGATCCCCAAAGACGTCAATAGCGTTGCGGCTCTCTCAGAGCAACCGTTGGCGATTGCGACCGCTATGGCGCACGCCCAAGGCAATTTGGCTAGCGAGATCAACTACCGAACGATGGCAAAGATTGCCGAAGATGCGCTCCCGAAGGTTCGAAACGCCTTGGAATTTGTGATCATCGGTTGCTTCCCGCTGCTTTTCATCATGATTTTGGCCTCAGGCCATCGAGCAGGGATGATCATTCGCTCTTATTTGACGCTTTTGGTCTGGATCCAACTCTGGGCGCCGATATCCGCCGTGATCAATTATTTGATCATCCACGTGGACGCCAATCCCATGACTCGCATCATTGATCAATACGGTGGCAACACCTTGATGGCAGCCAATCTCATCCGTGAGTTCGGGGCTTCCTCTCAAGCCATCGCCGGTTACTTGATGATGCTGGCTCCGGTCATCGCTTTTGCGATCGCCAAGGGTAGCGATATCGCCACCTCTCAGATGGTGGGCTCGATCATGGCGCCCGCTCAAGGTGCGGCACAGTCGCAAGGCGCTTCCTTGGCGGCTGGCAACGTCACGATGGGCAACGCCTCTTGGGGTAACGTCTCCACCAATGCGACACATGGCAACAAACATGACACGGCCTCCGCTTGGGCCTCCCCTTCAACCGTGTCGACTCAAAATGCCTATGGCTCGGTCATGCGTACCGGCCAAGGAGCGGTCACAGGTTTTAGCTCTACCCCCATTGCGATGGGGGTGACAGCCATGAGTGCGGTGGGCCAAAACACCGCGCAAGGCGCGAGTTCTTCGCTTTCGGCAGGCTTCACTCATCAAAGTACCGACTCACTTCAAGTGGCACAGAACGTCCAATCGGGCGATCGATACTCCGCAGGCTTTGCCAACTTATTGGCTCAAACCGTCAATCGCTCAAGCACGTTGAACGAATCGAGTCAATCGAGTACCGGTATGACCGACAAGCTCTCGCAGTCTGTTACGGATACGCATGGTCGACGGTTTGAGAATGCTGAAGGTGCTGCTTACTCAAGTGCTGGCGGGTTGGGCTTCAACGCTAGCCAACAGCTCTTTGGAGGAAAAGCCTCTCAAAGCCCTGTCTTTGGACTTGACGGGAAAGGCGCTAATACCGCTCTCTCAAGCCAAGGCCACGGAACGACCGACATCGGATCGAATCTTCGCATCACGAATACCCAGAACCTCGTCGATACAGCCACCGGTCAAAACG